>JASHRN010000164.1 GCA_030037335.1 Candidatus Acidiferrales bacterium
GGATTCGCGAGAGCCTTGGTGACGCGCCCGAAGTATGTGTTTGTTACGGGTGGCGTGGTTTCCTCTCTCGGCAAAGGCGTTGCGGCGGCCTCCATGGGCTGCCTGCTTGAATCCCGCGGCCTCAAAGTCACCCTCCAGAAGTGCGATCCTTATCTGAACGTTGACCCCGGCACCATGTCGCCCTATCAGCACGGCGAAGTTTACGTCACCGACGACGGCGCCGAAACCGATCTCGACCTCGGCCATTACGAACGTTTCACCAACGCGAAATTAACGCGCGATCATAATTGGACCACGGGCCGCATTTACGAATCCATTCTTGCCAAGGAACGCCGTGGCGACTACCTCGGCAAAACCGTCCAGGTGATTCCTCACGTCACCGACGAAATTAAATCCGCATTTCGCAAAGTCGCCGACGATGTTGACGTCGTCATCGTCGAAATCGGCGGCACTGTCGGAGACATCGAGTCCCTTCCGTTTCTCGAAGCCATCCGCCAGATGCGTCTCGAACTCGGCCCCGAAAACGTCATCTACGTCCATCTCACTCTCGTGCCGTACATTCCTACTGCCGGCGAACACAAAACCAAGCCCACTCAGCACAGCGTGAAAGAGCTTCTCAGCATCGGCATTCAGCCTGACATTCTGCTCTGCCGCAGCGACCACCCCCTGGCCGCCGAACTGAAATCCAAAATTGCGCTCTTTTGCAACGTGCCCGTCGCAAGCGTCATCTCCGCTCCCGACGTGAAAAATATCTACGAAGTTCCCATGTCCCTCGCCGCCGAAGGTTTCGACGAACAAATTCTCAAGCTGCTCCATCTCCAAGCCGCGCCGCGAGACATGTCCCGCTGGGTCGGCATGCTCGAACGCCTCGAGCATCCCGAAGGCGAAGTCCGCATCGGCGTCGTTGGCAAGTATGTCCAGCTCGAAGACGCGTACAAAAGCCTCCGCGAAGCTCTCGTCCACGGCGGCTTGCCGCATCGCGCGCGCGTCGTAATCGAATGGGTCGAATCCGGCGAAATTGAATCGCTCGAAATGGCCGAGCAGCGCCTGCGCCACGTCGACGGCATTCTCGTGCCGGGAGGCTTCGGAAAGCGCGGCATCGAAGGCATGGTCCATGCGATTCGCTACGCGCGCGAACGCAAAGTTCCCTTCTTCGGCATCTGCCTCGGCATGCAGTGCGCCACCATTGAATACGCGCGCGACGCTGCCGGCCTCGCGCACGCCAATTCCACCGAATTCGACGCGCAGACTCCCTATCGCGTCATTTATAAATTGCGTGAACTGCTCGGCGTGGACGAAATGGGAGGAACCATGCGCCTCGGCGCGTGGCCCTGCAAATTGGAAGAAGGCTCATTCGCCGCGCGCGCCTACGGAGCCACGGAAATTTCCGAGCGCCATCGCCATCGCTACGAATTCAATCGCGATTACGAGCCGCAGCTCAAAGCCGCGGGCTTCAAAATCACCGGCAAAACGCCCGACGGCGTTTACGTCGAAATCATCGAAGCTCCCGACCACCCCTGGTTCCTCGGCTGCCAGTTCCATCCTGAATTTAAGTCCAAGCCGCTCGCGCCCCATCCGCTCTTCGCCGCATTCATCGGCGCCGCCGCCGAAAACCGCAAAAAGCGCGCCTCCGCTCCCGCGCGCGCCGCCCACGTCCCCGCCGCCTCGGCGGATTGAGTATTATGCGTCTGTTAGTCCTTGCTGCGTGCATTTTGACTCTGTGCGCGTGATCCGCTGGTGTCACGGGCGCTGCGAGAGCTCCTGCTCGATTGCTTGAGCCAGTTCACGCCCCTGACGACCCCGTGCGACATGAATAATAAAGCCCGGGAGAAGACTGCGCCGGCGCTTGAGCTTCACGAACCATCCGCCCGAAACCCACGATCGCGTTACGAGCTTCACTTCCTCAATCGGTATGTAAATCTGTTTGAACGGGGTGAAGAAGCGAAGACCCTTACCCTCCGCGATTTCGACGGCGTAGGGGTATGCAGCACCTAAGTTTCCCGGAATCAAAGCCCAGACCGCTGCAATTGCAAACACAATCAAACCTGCGCCCCATAACCGCCCTTGCCGGCTTTGACTTTCCCATGCAAAGATTCCGCCGATAATAATGAAGAGTCCCGCTGCTCCGATGCCCGCAACGATGGCACCGCACACATTCGATTTCCAGTAGCTCCCTGCCTGAAAAATGCTTGTTCCCGGCGTACTGGGGGACTGACTCGGAGAATCCGATAAGTCCCGGAAGAGAAACCGCCAAACGCGACTTGTAATTGGCGTGCTCGGCGAGTTAGAGAATTTCACACGACGCCTGTTTTCAACCGCAAGCATTTGCAACGTGCGGTGAGAGTATTCTGGTAGGGCAACGATGTACCCTCGACCTAATGCGCGCCCTACGACGCCGCCTGCGCGCGGCGGATGGAAATTTCCGTTCCGTCTGGTTCGTAGCCCTCGTCCGTCACGGTTTTCTGCGCCGCAGCGCGAAGGGCCGCATCATCTGCATTACTTGAAAGCTTAACGTGCCGTCGCACGACCTCCTCGCCACTTACAATTCGCATCAGCCACTGCGACTTTTCCGTATCCCAGCTTATTTCCACTCTATCCGCACGCATCGCGCACCTCCTGTCGCCGTATCTCTACTCCTTCTCGCGAAATCATGCAAGCGGCACGCAATTTCTACCTCATTGCGCTAATGGCATCGCATATTGTCATTCTGAGGAGCGCCGTTGGCGACGAAGAATCTCGCCTCGTCGGTCGCTGTGCCTATAGTTTTGCTCTTTCCTCGCCGATGCAAGCGCGTCGTGGCGGCCACCTCAACTAGCCGTGGATTCACGCGACACTTAGAGGGACAATCTGCTCGTGATATACGTCATTGGAATCGGCATTCTCGTGCTCATTGCGGTCGGCATCGTGAAAGCCGCAAGCGGGCGACACTACGAGGACATGAGCGAAGAGGAATTCGAAGCCGAAGCAAAGCGCGGCTCAAGCGTCGGCTCGGCAATTGGCAGCCTGCAAAAGATTATCGATTCGGGACACTCGACGGAGCACATGGTCGAGCAGCAGCAACGCCTCGAGGCCGATCGCACCAATTCCGGCGACCGGCCGAAACCGGGATCACCGCCGAAGAGTTAGCGCCTCATCGCCGAGAGCCGCAAACTGAACCAAACATTCGCCCTTGCCGTTACTTGCTCATAACTCGTCACTTGTCACTCGTCGCTGCCTTCCGCACCGGCAATTTCGCCGCTTCCCAGCCCGCGATGCCTCCAGCGATCTCGCTGACATCGGCGAATCCATCGCGCCGTAGCATGCTAGCCGCAATCGACGAGCGATACCCACCGGCGCAATAAACGAGCAGTGGCCTGTTCTTCGGCAGCTCTGCAGTGCGCTCACTCAAATGATTCAGCGGAATGTGGACGCTGCCCGCGATAAATTTCTGCTCGCGCTCGCGCGGCGTTCGCACATCCACAGCAAGCGGCGCTTCGCTCGATTCCAGCAACTCAGCCGCGTGGGGCGCGCTCAGTCTCTCCGTGCGAACCGTGGATTCCGGACGCGGTTCCAGGCTGCGCACGCCCTCCGCCAGATAGCCGGCCACGTGATCGAATCCGATTCGCCCAAGCCGCATCGCCGACTCGCTCTCCCGACCCGGATTCGCGATGATCACAATCGGGCGCTCTTGCGACAGCACCGTTCCCGCCCACGTCGCATACTGCCCGCTCAGTCCAATGTTGATACTGCCCGCAAGGTGCGCCGCGGCGAACTCCTCCGGCTCGCGCGTGTCGAGAACTTGCGCACCGCTCGCCTGCAGCTCGAGCATGCGCTCGAGCGTCAGCGGATTCATCTCGCGCGTCAATGCTTCATCGAGCGTTGCGTGCTCCTGGCTGTTCAACACCGCGTTGTACGTGAAATACGGCGGAGCGTCCGGCTGGTCCGCTGTGACAAGCTCGACGAATTGCTCTTTGCTCATGGGCTGCAACGCGTAATTCAGTCGGCGCTGCTCGCCGATGGTCGACACGGTCTCTTTGCTGATCGCTTTTCCGCAAAGCGAACCCGCGCCATGCGCTGGATAAACGAAGCTCGCATCCGGCAACGGCAGCAATTTGGTTCGCAGCGAATCAAAAAGCAGTCCGCCGAGATCCGCAGCCGACCATCCCAGCGCCACGCGCAAGTCCGGACGCCCTACGTCGCCGACGAACAGCGTGTCTCCGGTCAACACGGCGTATGGCTTGTCGGTTTCAGGCTTGCCGAAGTCGTAGACCAAGATCGAGACCGATTCGGCTGTATGTCCGGGCGTCTCGAGCGCGCGCAGCCGCACGCGTCCGAATTCAACAGTCGTGCCATCGCGCAATGGCGTGAATTCATATTCCGTCTTCGCAACGGCACCCAAGTAAATCTTCGCGCCGAGACGGTCGCGTAGCTCCAAATGTCCCGCGACAAAATCGGCGTGCAGATGCGTTAGGAAAACATGCCGGATTTCGAGCCCGTGTTCATCGGCAAATGCGAGATAGCGCTCGACATCGCGCTGCGGATCCACTACCGCCGCGATGCGCGTCTGCTCATCTCCGATGAGGTAGGAAGCGTGTGCCAGACAATTCAAATAGAACTGATGAAAAATCACCGCGGCTCACCTCTGACGATCACGATGGCGGAATAGCCCAGGGCGGCCCCGCGCGCAGTTTAGCAAAATCCGCGCCCCGTGCAAGCTTTCGCGTTCGGAGTGCAGGGCTAATGGCACAGGCTAACGGTGTGTCATTCCTCGGCGCTTTCACGTTCACCTTGCCTAATAGTGTCCGGAAGCGGGAAAGCAATTTTTTTTAAAAGCGGAAATTTCCGCGATTAGAAGTGAATCCGACTGTTTGTTTTGTGTAAGTTGCATGGATTTCTAATTTTCCATATTTCCGCGATTAGAATCTCCAAAGCGCATAAAAGGCGAAAGCCGCCATATGGCGGCCTCGGTCTTTTTTAGTTTCAGCTCCGACTGCAACCCTAAATCATTGTGTACCATACAGTTAACTATAAGTCAAGGAAAAAGAGCATTGACGAAGGGTAGCGAAAGACAAACGAGTATCTCCACGGAGTAGAGAGCAAACCGCAAACAGCAGTCATGCAATACTTCTGGATACGTTTACTCATAGCGCAGAGCGATCATTGGATCGACACGCATGGCGCGGCGAGCGGGAATGTAACAAGCGGCAGCGCTTACGATCAAAAGAATCAGCGCAACAACGATGAACGTGAGCGGATCCGTCGCCGCGACGCCGAAAAGCAAGCTCGACATGAAGCGCGTCAGCGCAAATGCGCCAATCACGCCAAGAGCCAACCCAATCAGAGTGAGTGTGATTCCCTGCTGGAGAAGCATTTTCGAAACGTCCGCAGGCTTTGCGCCGAGAGCCATGCGTATGCCAATTTCGTGCGTGCGCTGAGTGACGACGTAGGCCATCACGCCGTAGAGTCCGATGGCCGCAAGCGCTAATGCGACCGCCGCAAAAATTGCAAGAAGAACGGATGCAAGTCGCGGTTGGGCGAGCGATTGGGAGATAAGGTTTTCCATCGGCAACACTTCGCTCACGGGCATTTGCGGATCAATGGAATGAATCGCGGCAATGACGGGCTTGGCGGAAGCGTCGGGAGAAGAAGATGTCCGCACGACGAAACTGAGCGGCTCAAGCGGCATGAACTGCGAGAGATCGTCAGGTTTCATGGCGCTCATGCAGAAATAAACGGAAGCGCGCGGTGGCTCATTGAAGCCAAACTCGTGCGTGTCTGCGGCGACGCCGACGATGCGGAGCCAGTGATTCTGCCCACCCCAAAAGGATACGCTCTGGCCAATCGCGTCCTGATGAGGAAAGTAGCGCTCGGCGAGAGTGCGATTGATGACGGCGACGGCAGCGCCAGAGGCGTCGTCCTGTTCGTTCAGGTCGCGTCCGCGAAGAATCGGCACACGCATCGTGGAAAGATAGCCGGCGTTGACGATGCGCATTTCTGCTTCCTGGCCCTGTTCAGGCTTGGGCGCGGGACGGCCAGA
The DNA here is from genome assembly GCA_030037335.1 of Candidatus Acidiferrales bacterium. Classification (GTDB taxonomy): domain Bacteria; phylum Acidobacteriota; class Terriglobia; order Acidiferrales; family UBA7541; genus DAHUXN01. The sequence goes on from JASHRN010000164.1 coordinate 6,017, forward strand.
GATGCTGAAGTCACCATTGAAGTTATTGCCGGAAAAAGGAAGGTAGACGATGCTGCTCGCAGACACGACACCCGGAAGGTTCTGAATTCGATGGAGCATGTCACGAAATGAAGCGAGGCGCGTGGGAACCTGCGCCGTGCCTGTAGCGGGCATATAAAGCTGCATGGTAAGGACGTCATGCGGATCGAATCCCGGAGCGACGCGGAGTAAAGAAGCGAAGGAACGCAGCATCAGGCCGCCTCCCGCGAGAAGCAGCATCGCAGCCGCGATTTCAAAAACGATGAGCGAACTTTTCAGGCGGGCGCCGTCAGCAGCGGAGCCGGAGCGACTGTCCGAATCTTTGAGCACAGTATTCAAATCGACGCGGCCTGCTTGAAAGGCAGGCACGAGGCCGAAAAGAATGCCTGCGAGGAGTGAAAGCGCGCCGGTGAAAAGCAGCACGCGGAGACCAATGTGAATTGGCCCGGCGCTTTGGAGCATATTCTCCGGTGCAAGAGAAAGCAGCGCAGGCGTTCCGGCCCAAGCAAGCGCAAGCCCTAAACCGCCGCCGATGACGGAGAGCGTGACGCTCTCCGTGAGCAACTGGCGAATGAGCCGCGAACGCGACGCGCCAATCGCGAGGCGTACGCTGATTTCTTTCTTGCGCGTGCTGGCGCGCG
>JASHRN010000165.1 GCA_030037335.1 Candidatus Acidiferrales bacterium
CTCGCTCAAGTGCAGAGGCTCGTCGCAGCGCACGATCTGGCCGGCGCGCAAAAAATCGTCACCGCGCGGCTCGCCATTGTGCCCAACGATTCCGATGCGCTCGGCTGGCAGGCGCAACTTCTCGCGTGGACTGGCCATCGACCTGAAGCCGAAGCCGCATACCGCCGCGCTTTGCAGCTCTCGCCGCGCGACGGAGATTTCCTCCTCGGCCTGGCAACGCTTCTCGCTCAGGACGGCCGCAACGCCGATGCGCTCAAGCTACTCGAATCCGCATTGCAGATTCCGCCGCCGCGCGCCGACGTTTACGCCGAACTTGGCCGCGTCCTATCCGCAATGGGCCGCCGCCGCGAGGCCCGCGCTGCATTTCTCAAGTCTCGCGCTCTCGAACCCACAAATATCTCACCCGCCGATGACGAAGCCGCGAATGGACTGCGCGACCTTTCGGCAGAAAGTGAAGCAGCGGCCCGCTTCGAGCTTGACGTCACCAACGAGACCGACACGTTCAACTACGCTGGCGCGGCCAACGCGCAATCCATTTTCTTCATCGCAAAACCGGACGCCCATTGGCTCTTCTCCGATGAAACCGACATTTACCAACGTTTTGGCGCGGATGCAGAGAAGACTCTAGCCACTGCGGCGCATCGTTTCTCTGGAGGCAACTGGCTCACCGTCGGGGCCGGCGCCGGCAATGCCCAAGGAATCATTCCCGGCGCGGAAACGTATTTCGAATACGACCGCGGCTTCAATGTTTCCGACCGGGCAGCGCTGCGCGGCATCGAAACCACCTACAACCAACATTGGCTCTGGTACGACGGTGCGCACGTCCTTGTGCTGACAGGAACCGTCGCCGCCGATCTTGCGCGCGATTGGCGCTGGACGTTTTCCGCGAACGAAGCCCGCAGCGGATTCGCCGGAACGCCCGTTGCGTGGGAGCCTTCTGGTTACACGCGGCTCGATTTTTCCCTTCCCCGCGTCCGCGCTGAGAAATTCCTTCCGAATCTCACTTTTGCCGTTGGCTCCGAAAACTTCAGTGAAGTCGACCAGGTCCGCGCGTTCGCTTCACGCACTTACGGCGGAGGAGTCCGCTTAGGCCTTAGCGCGCGGCAGTTCGTGAATTTCTACTTTGCATGGCAAAACCGTAACGGCGGCAATTCCGAGGGAATTTGCGGCGCGAGCTATGGCGTACGCTTCTAACATTCCGCTGCTGCAGGCGGTTGGCGTGGAGGCCGCGCGATTCGTCGTTCGCGCGATCATTTTCTCCCTCGCAGGTATTTTCGCGCTCATCGGTTTCATCCTCGCACGGCGCAAACTGCGGCGCCGTTATTTCGACCGCCTGGCGGCTGCGGAATTTTACGTCCGGCAGAATTGGGAGCGCATTCTTTCCGGCGCAATTCCCGCGGACGACTGGCGTACGGCCCACGACGACGCAGAGGCTATCACCTCGCTGACTCTCGATCGGCTCGATGCTTCAAAGAGCGCCACGGAATGCGCGAAGCTCCTTGTTTTTTTGCGCGGCTCGGGGCTACTCGACCGCATCATGCTCGATGCGCGGCGATTGCGCGGATGGCGCCGGGAAGTGGCGCTCGTTCGTCTGGGCCGCACACGCGCGCCGGAAGCGGTGCCGATTCTCGTCTCCGCGCTTGATGATCCGCGTGCCGCGACGCAGCTCGCCGCCGTCCGCGGTCTCGCCCGCACTGGCCTTGCCACCGCCGCCGAAGCAATGCTCGAACGCATTGTCACCGGCGAACTTGCTATCGAGGCTACTTCCCTTTTGAACGCACTGATGATTTGCACGCGCGACAATCCGCGTCTTCTCTTGCCGTATCTTTACGTCGCCAAAGGCTCGGTGCGCGAAGTCCTCGCGCGGGTGATGGCCGAGACCGCATCGATTGCGCTTGGCGATGATTTGCTCTTGCTGACGCACGACCCTTCGTCGGAAGTACGGGCATCCGTGGCGCGCGCCCTGGCTCACGCTGATTTTGGATTCGCGTTCGCCGCCCTTGACCGCCTCGCTTCCGATCCCGAGTGGTTCGTGCGCTTGCGCGCCGTCACCAGCCTCGGACAACTTCGCGAACCGCGCGCCCTTCTCGTGCTCTTGCGCGGAATTTGTGACAAGAGCCGTCACGTTCGCCAGCGCGCCGCCGAAGCCCTTGCGCGTATGCCTCATTCCGGCGAAGTCCTGCGGGAAGTGCTCGGCACGGGCGACAGCTACGCGCTGCAGGCGTTCATCGCCGAGCTCGATCGCGTCGGCGAATTCTATAATCTGGTTGCCGCGCTCAGGCTCTGCGCAGAGCCTTCGGTAGATGCACGGGCGGGCGGCGAATCACGTCGTTTGCTGGCTGCGCTCGAAGCGGGCGCGGAAAAACTGGGCGCAATGATTCGCATCCCTGCATTGCAAAAGACTTCCGCGCAGCCAACGCAACCCTCGCGCGACAAATCGCCGCAGCAATCGGCGCCGGCGCGTGAACGCGAAACTCTGCAAAAAGCTGCACATATCCCCGCAAGGAGCGCGTAAAGTGCGGGGCATCCTCGATTTTCTGAATGATTCGCTTTTTTTCTACTATCTCGCCTCAAATGTGATTTACCTCGCGCTGCTCGTCATTGCGCTGCTTTCCAGCCGCGCGCACCATCAGCATCTCGCATCGCTGCGCCTCGAACGGATGAAGCTTTCACCGCTCACTCCTCCCATCACCATCATCGCTCCCGCGCACAATGAGGAGGGATCCATTATTCCCTCCGTGCGCTCCCTGCTGCGCATCGATTATCCTGAACTGGAAGTGGTCGTCGTCAACGATGGCTCGAAGGACCGCACGCTCGACAAATTGACCGAAGCGTACGGCCTCGAACCTGCGCACATTCTTTACATTCCGCACATCACTACGGCTGCTGTTCGCGGAATCTACCGCAGTGCGCGCGAGCCGCGCCTCATAGTCGTCGATAAAGAGGCGGGAGGCTCAAAAGCTGACGCCGTGAACGCCGCAACCAGCCCCTACACGTGCGTAGTGGACGCTGATTCCATGCTCGAATCCGACGCCTTATTGCGTATCATGGTCAAAATCCTTGGGGATCCGAAGCGCGTCATCGCCGCCGGCGGAATCGTACGTGTACTGAACGGCTGCGAACTCGTCGGTGGGAAAATTCGCCGTGTCCGCTTGCCGAAAAGCCCTCTTGTAGTGATCCAGGTCATCGAATACCTCCGCGCGTTCCTGATCGGTCGCGAGGCCTGGGCGCGCGGCAACATGCTCACGATTGTCTCCGGAGCCTTCGGAGTGTTTCGCCGCGATATCGTTTTGCGCGTCGGCGGGTATCGCGCCGAATCAATTGGCGAGGATTTCGACCTCGTCGCCCGCATCCACCGCAAAATGCTCGAAGAAAAGCGCGCCTACAGCATCGCGTTCTTGCCTGATCCCGTTTGCTGGACGGAAGTGCCGCCCACCGCAAAATCTCTCGGACGCCAGCGCGCGCGCTGGCACAAAGGCCTCATCGACACGCTCTGGCCGCACCGCGACATGCTTTTTCGCCGCAAATACGGCCGCATCGGTTGGGTCGCCTTTCCGTATATGTGGATTTTCGAATTCTTCGCTCCAGTTCTCGAAATTGTCGGGCTTGTCGCCATTGCGCTGGCCGGAATTCTGGGTCTCCTGAGCCGCACGTTTTTCATTGAGTTTCTCGTTTATGGATATTTGTTTGCGGCGATGATTTCCGTCGGCGCCGTTTTGCAGGAAGAAGTCACCTACCGCCGCTACAGCGACTGGCGCGACGTTGCGCGGCTCATTCTGTTTTGTTTTTTCGAGCAAATTCCCTACCGCCAGATGCATCTGATCTGGCGTTTGCAGGGCATCTGGCAGTACGCGCGCGGCGACGTCGTGTGGCACCCTATGCAACGCGTCGGCCTCGAATCCCTTGCGCCGCGCATGTAGGGGCCGACGTACTCCGTCGGCCCTTCCCGCTTGCTTGTTCCCCGAAGAATGAAATCGGGCCGGCAAACCACGCCGCCCCCTACAGCCGCTCCGCCGCGAATCAAATTGACGCCGCACCGCGGCGCACGCTAGTCTTTCTCGCTGCGCGCGACCACCTCCATGCAACATTTAGCGCGCTCGGAGACATGCAACGCAATGGCCGACGCCGCATCAGCCGCACCGCCGGTGAATTTCGAAACTCCGCCGGAACGCAAACTTATCGCTCCGCTGTGGCACACGATTCTCTTCGTGTTGATCATTTTGGGAATTTCCTGGCTCTCGTGGTATGCGACGCGCCGCTTCGGTGGCGCTCACTCTCCGGAAGTATCCAATCGCTCCCAGTCGATTACCTATCTCGCGACGATTGTCCAGGAATGGCTGTTATTCCTTTATGTTTACCTTGGCATGCGCACACGCGGCATCACTGTGCGCAGCATGGTCAACGCGCGATGGGCTAGCGGCCGCGAAGTTCGTCGTGATATCGGCATCGCCATCCTCGTGTGGGTTCTTTTTATCGCCATTGAACTCATTGGTTCCGTTCTTTTCCACGCGCTCGGCTCTTCGGCTGGCAAAGTCGTATCCGTTCTCCTGCCTCACGCCGCATGGGAACTGCCCGTCTGGGCAGCGGTCGCGGCCTCCGCTGGATTCTGTGAGGAATTCATTTTTCGCGGATATTTGCAGGAACAATCGAAGCGGCTGACGGGTAGCGTCAGCGCCGCCATCATCATTCAAGCAATTTTCTTCGGATGCGGCCACGGGTACCAGGGATGGGGATCTATGCTGACGATTGTGCTGATCGGCGTGATGTTCGGCATCGTCGCAATGATGCGAAAATCGCTCGCGCCAACCATGCTCGCGCACGGATGGGCCGACTTCATCGCCGGCGCCGGCGGCTACGCTTTGCACCTCCTCCACAAAATTTGACCTCCGCCCCCGTGGTTACAGGATTTTCATGCAAGGAGCGCATCTAAGCCGTGAAGAACACACAGCAAGAGTTTCACTGCATCTGCGGCACATCATTTGACGACAGATTGACTCCGCCGTAGTACACGGCCCATTGTCCCGGCACGCGCTGCGGAACCAGGTCAATCACGCCGAGAGGCTGTGGCACGTCGTCGCGCGCAATCCAGAAAGTCTGCGGCCCCAATTTTTCTTTTGGCGAATGCAATCGAATCAGCAGCATTTCATCGCCGTCAACGCTCGCCCCATTGCGCATCGCAAACCAGAACCGCCACTCCTGAATCTGATCGCGAATGCGGTCGAACACCATCCCAGGCTTGCCGTTCACAAGCTGCACATCGGGCGGCGGAATGATCGGCCCGAGCGGCGCCGGCACGTGCACTTTAACCAGAAATTCCTGCGGCAGGTCGGATGCAGGCAGGAAAAGCTCGAGATCGCCCGGGATTTGCTCCGGCTGCGCCGGCAATTGCCAGCCGGGCGCGGAATAATTCATCTCCTGGCCGTTATTGAAGCGAATGTGCAGCAGCGTAACCGCAATCTCCGCCGGACAGGCCGCCGTGGTAATCCCGCTCGTCGTACCCAGCGTGAACGTAGCGCGCGGCGCAATCGGCTTCGGCCACATGGCAATTTCGTACTGCGTTGGAAGATAAGTTGCGAACCAGCTTGGTGTGGTCACCTGCGTCGCCGACGCCGCAAACACGCCGGGATAAATCAGTTTTCCGTCCGCGTCCTCGTATTCCGCCACAATGGCGATCTCCTCAATCGCCTGCGGGAAAAAATTTTGAAGCGTGATCACACCCACGGAATTATTTTTCGCAATGAATGAATTGCTGAGCACCACCAGTGGCAGAAATTCGCGCGGTAATTCGACCGTCACGTTTTTCGATTCGCAAAGCGGCGCGCCTGTTGGCGTTTCTTTCCTCTTCGTCGCCTCGTGTTGCCCTCTTGTTTTCCCGCGCTGAGCACCCGACCTCACGGCCGCGCCGGAATGGTTCGTCAGGTTCTGGTCACCTGCGCTCACGGACGTTGACTGTGCTGCGCCAAATCCAAGATGCGTCGCGAGAGCCAGCAACGTCCCAAGCGCCGCCAACCGGACGGCGCGCCTTTGCCATCCTTTTCGTTGCATATCTTTCACGATAGCACACGCGCTTGCGATGGCTAAACCCGCTTTGCAATGCCCTGTTTGCACTTTTGCGGCGCTATTTCGCACTGGCATTCACGCGTCTCCGACCAGCTCCGTTTCTTGCGGTGAGGCCACTCGCAGAGTAACATCCCCGCAGTACATCACATGCGCCGATGCCAGATGTTGCTGTGCGGAGTTTCTCCTCAGGCGCGAAAGGGTCTGCCATGCGTGTGAAATTCGCCGCTGCAATTTTCATTTTGCTGGCCGCGCCGTGTTTCTGCCTCGCGCAGTCGCAGCAACAAGCGCAAACGGCGCAGCAAAAGCCGACAGTCACATCCTTGCAGGAATCTCCCGCGCCCGCTGCTCTGCTTTTCGCCGCGGTTGCGCCCGGCGTCTTCGCCGTGTCCGCTGAAACCACAGGGCCGTTGCATTTCGCAGGGGCAACCCTTAGAGCCGGGGCCCCCAAACGCGAAGTTTCGGCGTTTGGGATGGATGCGCGGCCCAGACAAGGCGAGCCTCGCCCTTACGATGGCATTGCCGCTTCCGCGTTTCCGCAGCAGGAGCGCCCCGGCGTCCCGCAAGGCGCGCCGCCCGCAACGTTCAACATCACGCGCCACGGCAAAATTATTTTCGTAGCCGACGTGCGCGAGCCCGGCTCCGCGCGCATTGTTCTCACCGAAACCATCGAAGTCTCCAGCGTAAAATCGAAGCAGGAGTGGACAGACTTCATCTCCGCGTTCGTTAACGCCACGTCGCGCGCCTGGCTCAGCATGATTCCATCGTCTGCCGCTGCGAAAAAAGGCAAAATCGTAATCGCCTTCGCTTTGCGCCATGATGGTTCGCTCGAAGGTGCGCTCTCGATCCCTCAATCGAGCGGCGATTCGGCCATAGACGACGCCACGCGCCTCACCATCGCCAAATCCGTGCCATTTAGCGAACTTCCATCGAACTTCCGCAGCGCCGCCGCGCAATTCCGTGTCACCTTCGCCTATAATCACCCGCACTCTCTCACCTCCGGCTCCGCAAAAGACAACGGGCCCGCGCAATAAAGCGGTCCATCAGCCTTACCATAGTTGCGTTAGGGACCCTGCTTGCTTATCCTGACGAAGGAAGAGCCGTGCCCGTCACCTGCGCAGCGCGAAACTAGCCGCTTGTGACCATCTCGCCTGCGCTCTTCTGCCGCGATTGCCTTCGCTCTTGCTTTCCTCCAGTTTCCAGCCTCTTGCCTCCAGCTTCCAGAACCTTCACCGCCATCGAATTTCAAACCCGCCTGCCATTTCGCCTTGCGGAAATTCCCGCGCAATCTCAGTCATCACTTCGCGCGGCAAGGGCGGCGAAAGCGGCGGATCTGTATTCACCACCACCACGCGCACGCGCGGATTCGCAACCAACGCGAGAATCTTGCGCGTGTCTCCGCTCTGGGGTCGCAAAAAATCGTAAATATCCGGCGTCAGATTCGGATACCCCGTCAGAAAATATACCTCCGGGCAATCCGGCGCCCCGTAAATGTCCCCCGTGCCGGCGTGCGCCCGCACCAATGGAATCAATGCGTTGTAAACGCTGGCTGATTCAGGATCGACACGCAATCCGCCTGCGCGCGCCGTTTGAATAGCATACCTCTGCACTTCCGGCCGGCGGCCAAACCCTAGAACGTAAATGAATCCTGGTGTCGCTGCAAATACCATGAAAATGAAGAATCCCACCACGAACGCCGCCAGCATCTCGCGTGATATCCGCGGAAACGGCTGCACCAGCGCTGCGCCGCAAAGAATCACTAGCGGCGCGATGTAGCAAAAATAAATCGGCGCAGAATACGGAAATTCCACCAGGCTGCAGAGCGCCGTGACCGCGAGCAGCAAGAACAACGGCTGATGCGCAGTCAGCCCGCTCTGCCCCGCCCGAATCACTATCACAACGCCCGTGATCACCAGCAGCGGCACCAGCCAATACGCCGCTGACCACACCGCAATGTATGCTGCGCCGTGATAAAACCGCATATCGAACCCCAGCACGACGCCCGCGACAAACACTCCCGTGAAGCACAGAATGAAAATCCAGCGCGCGCGACCGCGCAGCCGTGCGCTCAGAATTGCTGCGACGACAATCGCGATCACCGGAATAATCGTATCGATCTCATACGGAATTTTGTGCGCTGCGGCAATTCGCATGCTCGCCTGTGAAAGTAAATCGCCGAGCAGCGCGCCAATTGCATGTGCCCGAATGTACGGCGTGAGAAAAACCACAATCGGCAGAATCACGCCGATGCTGAACGGAATCGCCATGCGCAGCAATTCCGCAAACCGTCGCACGCTGCCACGCTTGCCGCGCATGGGAAGCCGCCCGGCCGTTTCCCATTCCGTCCACGCGAGCGCCACGCAGAGCGCCGCTTCCGGCAGCACGAACAGTACAAATTCGCCCGCACCTCCGCCGATCAGCGGCGCAACGACTCGGACGAGCAACCCCATGAAAATCGCCAGCGCGGCAAATAAGAATATCGTGTAAACGGGCGTGGCAAAACGCGGACCGACGCAAACCTCAGCGGCACTTTCTGCAGACGCGGCGTCCCCGCGCGCAATGCACTGCTCGCGAAACAGAAAAAACAGCAGCACGCCTGCGACGTAGCATAACCCGAGCGATTTCGCGAGGAACGAGGCGCCCCCACAAATTCCCGCCAGCAGCAGCCATTTCCACGCGGGCCGTTTGATGTATGCGAGCAGCGCCGCAATCCCGAATGTCGCGAAAAACAGGTTGTACCACGATGGAACCGCCTCCGAATAATTCGGCACGCTCCACGCCACCGCGAGCGCCACCAGCGCTCCAGCCTGCCAGTCCCGGCAAAATTGCGAAGCGATCCAGTAAAGCGCCGGAATCCAAGCCAGGAAAAATGCAAACAGCATCATGCGCTCGGACGCGAGACTCTCTCCAAACACGCGCATCGCCGCTGCGTTCAGATACGTCAGCCCGCCCGTGTAGACTTCCACGAAGTCGCGGTGCGGCAATTGCCCGTGCAGCACGCGTGCCGCGCTCTCTGCATACGCTCCTGCGTCCCACGGAACAAAGCCGCGCTTCAGATGCGTGCCTTCGTAAATCGCACTGAATGCCCACACGACCAGCAGAACCGCGAACCAGCGCAGAAATTTGCCATTTGTCGCCGAGAAAATGCGGCTGCGCAAAGATCCGCGCACGGATGCAGGCGCAATCGTTTCCTCAACTTTGGAAGCCATCGTGATGCGCCGCGAAATCGCGGCCAACCGGCGGGCATTCGTTTAGATGCCTCGTTCCTCTGACTTGCGGCAAATCGCGTCACATATCCTGAAACTCGCATCTCGCATTCAATCAAGACTGAGATCAGCCCCACGGACCATGTCGGTCCCACCACAGGCCCGCCGTCTGTAGGGGCGGACGTTTTGTGTCGGCCCGCAGATTTTTCTTCCGCGCCGGTGCCAGCCGCGATGTGACGGCACACGCAGCGAGCGCGAGCACCATCGGGTCCATTGGATAGCGATACCACGGCTCCAGCGAAGTCAGGTAATACGTCACGGGAAAGAAGATCAGCACAATCGCATAAGCCGCACCGTAGGACGTTCTGTGAAACACGTCGCGCAAACCCATCAGCGCGAGCACAGTCAAGCCTGTAAACAGGAAAATCTCCGCCGGCTCGGGCGGAAATCCGAGCAGGTCGTGCGGATCGAGATACCAGAAGCGCGTCCACACAAAAATCATGCGTCGGACGCAATTCGCCACGTATTCGCGACGATGCGCCGAGATATACGCGCGCGCCGCCCTTCCCTTCTCCGCCATGTACGCAATTTCTCCGTATTTCTGAAACTCATTCCACTCTGCGTCGTTGAGCCACGGCCCTGCCTGCAACGTGAGCATGTGCCGCGTGTCTCCGATATTGCCGACGCGCAGTGCGAGATTGAAATTGTCGCGAAACGGAATGAATTTGCCGAACACAAGTGCGTCGCGAATGAACCACGGCGACACCACGAGTACCGTCGCGAGCACGCATCCAATCGCTGGCGTAAGCCAGCGTCGCCGTTGTTTATGCAGACGCCACAGCGCCCAAAGCGCCAGAATCGGCAGCACCGAAAGCACTACAGGATCCGTCAGCGCCGCCACGCCGCTCAAAACGCCGAATCCAATCCAGTCCCGGGCGCGATTCGACTCCGCAAGCCGCATCGCCATGCAAAATAAAACCGCCAGCAAGAGCGCTGCCAGCCATGTGTCCCAGACGCGCTGCTCCGGCCAATAGATCGCGTAGGGGGAAAATGCCCAGAACCATCCGACCCACAAGCCTGTGCGCTCATCGAACGAGCGGCGCGCAAAAAAGAAAATTGGCAGGCATGTCAACGCCGAAGTGACAGCATTCAATGAAAGAATCGCGAATGCCGAGGCCGTGGTGAAAATCCCGAATACTTTGAAGACCCCCGCAACAATGTACGGGTAAACGGGCGTCATCCATGCCGTCGGTCCTGTGTGCGTGAAAAGTGGGTCCGCAAATCCATGCCCCGTCGCAATCGCGCGTGCGATGCGTCCTGTTTCGTATCCGAACGGCCAATGATCGCGCGCCGGATCGAGCTGCATCGGATAAACGTACAGCATCACTACGACGCGCAGCAGCAGCGCAATCGCGACCATCCAGAAAAGTTTTCGGCGCAGCTCGCGTTTGTCGGTTTGTGTAGGGGCCGACGTGTTCTGCCGGACCGCAGGTTCGCGTTTGTCGTTCGGCATTATCGAGGAGAGTTGCTGCAATTTCCAATCAGGCGGGCACAATTTAGATGCGGCACCAGATAGGAGCGTGCCGCCGTCGTAGCGCTTCGCAGTGCCTTCGACAATCCGGCGCCGCGCATGAAAAAAGGGGTTCCATCGTAGCGGCGACACTTCGGCCGCCCAGGCAAGGCAGCCTCGCCCTTACGAAAGCCCTATTGAGCTATTCTCGATTTTGCGGGATCTCTGTTCGAGCCTTCCCTCTGCGAGACAAACTCACAAGCGCGCCCGCCGTCAGAACTACCATCATCGGATCCAGCGGCCGGCGGTAATAATCCTCGGGATGCGTCACATAGTAAATCAGCGGAAAAATGAGAAACAGAATCACGTAAGGCGCGCCGCGTGCCGCCTTTCCCTCCTGCCAGACCTGCCCGCCGAGGCGGGCGCGCCGCAATCCTAAAAACGCCAAAATCGTCAGCGCGGTACAAAATACGATGTTCGCTGGATCGAACGGCTCCTGCTGCAGATAGCGTCGACTGAAACTCCAGAAACCTGTCCAAATGTAAACCACGCGCCGCAGCGTCTGCACTGCATACAATTTCTTGTGTGTGCTGATGAACGCAACCGCCTCGCGCTTTTTCAACGCGAAATAATTCGTCTCGCCGAGCTCGCGGTACTCATTCCATTCCGTCGCGCTGTCCGAAGGATGATACCCGGGCGGATCCCAGTGCCATGAATCGGGGTTATTGCCGCAATAAAATTCGAATGCCAGGCCACCGCGAAATGGAATGACTTTGTGAAACGCGCGGTAGTTCCGCACGAACCACGGACTGACCACAATAATCACCGCCAGCAGCGCTGCTGCTCCGGGTGCGAACCATCGCTCGCCGCGCTTCCGCAACCCGTAAAGCGCCCACAGCGCCAGGAACGGCACCGGGCCGAGAAGCACCGCATTCGTCAGCGCCGCAAATCCTGTAAGCGCGCCAAAGCCGAACCACGGCCACCAGCGCGATGTATCTTCCAATTTCAAAATCACCAGGAACAGCAGCGCCATCAACAGCGTCGAGAGGGTCGTGTCCCAGATAAAGCTCGCCGCGAAAAAAATCGAATATGGAAAAAATGCCCAGAGCCAGCCCGCGCAGTGCGCGGCCCTATCACCAAATGTCCGCCGAGCGATCAGGAAAATGGGAATGCACGTCAGCGCGCCGAGGAAACAATCGATTGAAAGAATCGCCAGTGCAGACGCTTGCGTGTAAACGCCAAAAACCTTGAACACGCCGGCGAGCGTTGCCGGAAAAACGGGCGAGAGCCACGAGGTTGGCCCTGTGTCCGCGAAGAATGGGCTGCTGAAGCCGCGCCCTTCATCCAGCGACCGCGCGATGCGCCCCGTCTCGCCTGCAAATTTCCAGTGGTCGCGTGCGGGGTCAAGCCGCTGCGGATAGAGGAAGCCCATCACCGCGAGCCGCACGCAAAATCCGGCGACAATCATCCACAAACACACGCGGCTCGCGCTTCGTGTGCGCGCCTGTGCCGGAGCAAGTACCGCCGCTTGTGCCAGGGACTCTGCCAGGAGCCTGTTCTTTCCGTTGCGTCAATGGGCCGCCAGCGCCTGTTGGCCGTGCTCTCTACTCTGCGGGAAATGGTCCCTTTTGGCAATAAGGGTTAGCAGGTAGTACGTACCGACGCGGTAACGCGGCCAAGCACGACGGTCGGCACCTTCTTTCGCATCGCGCGGAAGTTTCGTGCAGCTACGAGAAAGCAGATTTGCAGAGGCGGCGATGCGGGCCTTCACCGCCGCCTTATGCAGGGACGAAGTCTCACCCGAAAAAATGGCAGATGCGGAATCGCCAGCCTTTTACAGCGAGCGCAGGAAATTCAGTATCGCCTGCTTCTGCGCTTGCGTCAGCCCATTGAATTTGTTGATCACCGCATTTGCTTCCGACCCGCACGCCTCGCTCTGCGACGAACTGTGAAAATTTGTCCCGTTCGCCTGGAATTGGGCCGAGCTGCTCGTCGTCGCGCACACACTTCCGGCGCTGAAATGGGCTTCGATGGCTTGCAGCAGGTCCGAAGTGCGGCCGTCGTGCAGGAAGAACAGCCGCTGTCCGATGCCCCATAGCGGCGCCGTCCGAAACATATCCGGCCCCGCATTTCCTTGCACTATCCCATCCGCCAAATTCGACCCCATGTGATGCAGCGCGAAATCCGAATAAGGGTTGTAAGTAACGTTGGACATTCCTGTGTACGGCGAAGGTCCCGTTTGCAGCGAAGGCGTGTGGCACATCGCGCATCCCACGCTCGTGAAAAGCGCTTGCCCCGACGCGACCGTCGCCGCAGCCGATGTAGACGTTGCGGGAGCAGGTGTCGGCGGAGCTGAAAGGCGGATGAACGCTGCAAAATTCACCACGTCCGAACTCATATTCGAGGCCGTACCCGTAGTCGAACCGTCCGTCGGATCGACGATGTTCGTGCCGTCTTCCGGCGAACCGTTGAAGACGCAGCCTGACACGGCGCTGCGCTCGTTCGTAAACACTTCATTACTGACTCCCTGCTCGACGTTGTAAGCCTCGCCCGCAAAAACCATCAACGACTTGTTTTGTGCCTTCCATCCGAATTTAGTCACCGTACCATCGTTCACACTGATGTTCAGGACGCCACTGATCCCCAGCGCTTTCTTCTGCGTCGCATTCGCGGCGAGATTCGCCTCCAGCGTTGCATCCGGTGTGTTTTCCACCAGGCCAAGGCCGAAGAGCGGGGTCGGAATCCGATAGATCACGTTATTTTCGTCGATTTCCTGCGCGAAATTCGGCTGCGCAAGCGTGCAGCCCGGTGCGTCGGTGCGGCCCTGAATAGTGTAAAGATCGTGAACGCCGCCATCGAGCGCCCCGCTCGGCGATCCTGAGACTGTGATGAAACGCGCCTCGCGCACCGGCCCATTCGCGGTAATAAACGACGGAACGATGTTCAGCGCGCCGTCCAGATTGGCGAGCGCCACTTGCGGATTCGGAATCGGATTTTGCGGACTGGTCAAGCCTGGACTGCTTCCGCCCGGCGCCGGCTGGGCGTGACACATCGCGCAACTATTTCCATTGAATGTCGGCCCCAGTCCTGAACCAGTCTCGCCGGCGATTTGTCCCGAAACCGAATCCACCTCCTGAAAGCGCGTCTGCGCCTGCGAAAAATAATATTGGTCGGTCGCGTTCAGTGCTGGATAGTAGCTTCCCGCGTCCGGCGTCCCGCCGCGCGGCCCTGGATCTTTCGCCGCCGACTGCGCTTGCAAAAGTCCCGCGCCGGCCGTGACGAAACAAATCACGAACGCAAACAACAGTTCCCAGAGAAAAGGTTCTTTTTTGCGCTGAGTCATCTCCGCTCCTTTGTGTTGCATGTGGACACACTTCAAGCGTCATGCTTCCGGGCCTTGAAGCGCGGCCACGCTCAAGGGCCGGCGTTAAACCGCTTCGGCAAAGACTGCCTGTGCACACCACTACCGGAATGAACGAAGCAACGAACCACAGGGGAGGGCGGGCGCCCATTCACCAAGCGACTATTCGGCACAAGCGGTCAGAAGAGTGAACGCAAACTTGCCGAACATAACCACAGGGGGCGGGTCCCGATGTAACTACAGGAAAGAATCGATGCTCATACAGTAGTTTGTGAACTGGTGCCGCCTGTTTATCAGGTGGAAAAACTCATGTCAACAGAAAAGCTGCATAAATTGGAGCCTTCGCTAGTACTTTCGTACCAATTTCCACAGCTTTTTTCTCGCAATCAACGCAAAGAAATAGCAGAAGCAACCTCGGAGTCTCAAAAATGTTCCTTTTCTTCTGATTCCGTGACGGCTGACGACTGAAACTCCGCCGCGGAAATTCGCGCCCATGCCGAAGTTCGCCAGTTATCAATCACATGCGCTTCCGGCGCCCATTTGCCGATCGGCATCAGCAGACGCTCCGCCAGCGCGCACGCGTACGGCTCGTACATCCGCCGCAATTCGCCGAATCGCTGATCTTCTTCTGCACAGCATGCCGAAAGCTCGGCGCGAATCAGCAAGCGGCGCAGTTCCTGCAATTCCACGGCGGGCAGGCGCTCCTCCTCGAACTCCCGTGGCGGCGTGTTCAGCACCTGCGATAAATCAACAAGCGCATGCCGCGAAATCGCGAACGTCAGCTTCGCCTGCCATTTCAGTTTGCCCTGCCCGTACGCAATCAGCAGCGCCGAAACATCCAGCACCGTCGTCAGCGCCGCGAGCCACGATTGATTGTTATGCTGCGAGCGAAAATAACAGAGCACTGGATAGGACAGATGGCTCTCCATCAGCTCCGCCGCCCATTCCTCCCATTCGCGCAAATTCTGTTCGAGCGCTTCAGAATCGTCACGCCGCGCCAGCCTCTTCAGCATTTCCGAAGCGCTCGGTGGCGAGCCTGCGCGCGCATCGAGCAGCGAGATATTCACTTCGCGCTGTGAAAATGCGCCGTAGAGCACCGGCAAATAACTGATGACAATCGCCAGAAATCCGAAGCCGATCCCCGCTTCAAATACGGTGATGAGCCGCGCCATTTCCGTGCGCGGCGTAACGTCCCCCAGCCCTAGCGTGAAAAACGTTGTCCCGCTCATGTACAAATCCGTGCGAAATCCTGCGTGACCGTTGGGCGCCAGCGATGTCGCCATCGCCGAACCCGCCGAATAATGCAGCATCGCGAATCCCACAATCAGACCAATCGCCCACACCACAAAGAGCCCAAGCAGTGAAAGCGGGCCGTAGTAGCTCAAAAAACTTTCGCGCCGCCCTCTTTTGTGCAGCATACAGGCCACCACTCGCCACGGCCGCCACGTCCACCGATAGAACATTCGCGCCAGCCGGAAGCGGCGCGTCACGCGGCGCGGTAATATGATCGTCTCGAAAACGTCCCACAAAATAATCGCGATCAGCGCCAGACCGAGAATCGCCACCCACGCCATAGGACTCTCCTTTCTCGCCGCAGAAAATCTGCCAGGGCTAGGAGCCGCGACCACCTGTACTAAATCGCGTAATGCGAACCAACGTCACGGTGGGCATAGGCTTCGCCTTAGCCCGGCCTTTTGCTGCATTAACTCGCCTTTATGCGACTCGCCTCTTTCTACAAATCTTTCTCTGCATCATCGCTTCGATTTCCTCGATCCTCTAGCTTCTAGCATCGAGGTTCCAGCTTCCAGAACATGCGCCGCCATTCTAGCCTGATTCGCCGCGCAAGCGCCCGTCGCTGACGCCGCCTTTCCGACCCTCCCCACGATGTTGCGGTTTGACGGATACTTGCGCACCTGAAAGTTTGTAGGGGCCGACGTGTTCTGTCGGCCCGAGTTAAACGCTCGTCAGACGTGACGGGGGAAGCATCCGCCGAGAACGCCAAACCGCAGAGAAGCGGGTCAGCAATTTACGCTGGACGTTAATCCTGACGCTGGACTCCCACTCGCAAGGTCTTGCACAAATCTCGTAACGCGCGCCGCGTCTATCCAGAAAAGAATGTATAAGCTCGATACCTTAAGGCCTTTCCTTACAATGTCCTATCAGCTTTTCTCCCTTGGCATCCCGCGTGCTTTCGTAAACGCGCCGCAGCCATGTTCAGGGAGATCTTCATGAAGAGATTCGCTCTTGTACCGGCTCTGCTCATTATCGCTCTTGCAGGATTCTCGACTGGCGCTCGGGCCAGTGCAGTAAATGTTGTTGTAACCGGAACATATTCCAGCACCGCGGCAAGCACGGCATTCAGCGGCCCAGGCGCAACGTTTTCAATCAGCTTTGCGCTCCCGGTGAATATCGGTCCCACATTGACCGTCGCCGGAGTGTCGCTGGCGGTCACCTTCAATAGTACGACCACCGAAATACCCGGAGCCGTCGTGACGCTTTTTCCGGCGCCCATTGGAGGCGGATTCGATATCGACATCGCCTATTTCAGCGGCAGCGCCTACGAGTGGGATTTCCTCGGAACGCAACTCTACGACTCGGCGGATAACCTCTTGATCGGCACCTTCCCGATTTCGCCGACGTCAGGGTCATTCGCTTCAGAACTGCGTGTGAATGGCGCAGTGGCATTGATCAGCGGCGGTACTGTGACAACCAGCACCAGCACCGGCATCTCGACTACGCCCGAGCCTGGGTCCCTGTTATTGCTCGGCACAGGGCTGCTGGGCCTCGGCATCGGGATACGCCGCCACCATCGGAGCACTCAAGCTTCGCGCTAGGGGCGCGCAAGGAGGAACTTCCGGCGCCCACAAATTGGGCAAGCCGCGCATGCACGCAGAATCGCAAGACCGTAGCACCGGTCTGTCTCGACAGGAGCCCGCTTTGTTGTGCTTCTTCCCTTGCTCTCCAAAATCGCCTGGGCTCAATCATCGCCTCATTCGCATCACTTCTTTTTCAGGCTTCTGAACTTCCCCAACAGCCCCAATTCCATCTTGCATGCCAGCCGCGCTGGAGTGATAATGGCCGCGCCTGCGGTGCCAGGAATTCCTCGGCAGGAGTTGCGCATGCGCTCTTCAGTTCGGGCCCTCGAAAGAAAAAACGGCACGAAAATTGCCGCGCAGATTGCCCGGCAGCTCAAGTTTCCTCGCTGCAGCTTCTTCGCGCTGATTGTCCTCGCCGGACTGCTGCTTCCCGGTCTCACGCGGGCGCAGGATTTCGCCGACAACTCCAAATGGGAAATCGGCGGCCACTACGCCACGCTGAATTTGCCTTCGCAATGCAGCACCACAACGAATTGCGATTCGCTCAATAATGGCTTCGGCGGAAATCTCACCTACAATTTTTCCAGTTGGATTGGCCTCGACACGGAAATGAATTTCTTTGGTGCGAATGGCGACACGCCAACGACCACCACTGGCGGCCGCGTCACCGAGGGCCTTTTTGGTTTTCGCTTCGGCCCCACCACGCGCCGCTGGGGACTCTACAGCGTCGTTCGCCCGGGATTCGTGAATTTCGGCAGCGTCCTCGACGGCTCGCAATCCGCGGGAAGTGATTCCACGATTTTCTCGGTCTCGGCGCCGAATCTCTTCGCCGCAGGTGCAGCATCGAATCCCTTCGCTCCATCGGATGCCGACTCCCCGCAAATTACGGCGCGCATTGCCTATCAAGTTCCCGAAAATTCGAATCCGCTCGCGGTGCTCGGCCTCACTAATGCCACCTATTTCGCGTTCAATTACGGCGAAGCCATCGAATATCGCCCTACCAAGCACGCCGCGCTGCGCTTCGACGTCGGCGATACCATCATCCGCTACCCTAGCTCAACAGCCGGCACCCCGCTCCATCAGCACAACTTCCAAATCTCCGAATCCCTGATTATCCGGTTTTGATTCCTACGTCACCATCAGCCCGCGCGACTTCTCCCCTTATATTCGCTGTTTGGTAAAATTTTACTGCGTCCTACGACCTGCAATCTGGCATGTCGCCAACGCTACTTGATTTTCGCCACCCGCCCATCCGCCGACGTCGGATATTTCTTAAACTCCTCCGGATCGTGCCCGGGAATCACGCGGTCCATCGAGCCGCCCGCAAGCTGAATCATCCGCGCCTGATTCTTGATGTTTGCCGCCTCAAAATCCTTCGTGAACGT
Source organism: Candidatus Acidiferrales bacterium (assembly GCA_030037335.1). Lineage (GTDB taxonomy): Bacteria > Acidobacteriota > Terriglobia > Acidiferrales > UBA7541 > DAHUXN01. The sequence continues at coordinate 18,336 of JASHRN010000165.1, forward strand.
CGCGCTCGCGCGATGCTCGATCATATTCCGGTAAAGATAAACATTGTCCGAAGCCAGCACAAACGACGGACTCCCCGCAATCCGCAAATACTGCGAATCGTAAGTGTGATGCCCGCCCGTGTAGGCACGAATTCCGGGGAAAATCTCCACGTCATCGCCGTCCACAAAGCGCACGCGCCCTTCCGTGTTCAGTTTCACCAACTCCTCAATATCGACCGGATCGATCCCCCCATGATGCCCGCCGGTCTGCCACGCCGCGCCAGTGTAGTATTGATATTCCTCCTTCTGAATCCACACCGTCGCCTTCGGAAAAAGGTCAATGCCGCCGAGATGGTCCCAATGCGCATGGCTGATCACAATATCTGTAATCTCATCTGGCAGAACGCCTGCCAACTTCACGGCTTCATCAGGCCGCAGGTAGTTCACGGGATGAAAATAGTGCGCGAACGTGTCGCGATGATAGCCGCTATCGAACAGAATTTTTCTCCCTCCGCCCCGAACCAGCCAGACAATCCACGCGATGTCAATCTGCTGCTTCGGCGCGCCAATCACCATGTCCGCGGCGTTGTCAACGCTCGAAGCGTAGCGAATGGCCTGAATCGTGTAATCAGGAGTGGCTGCGGCCGCGTCCGCACTGCCCGCTCGTGCACTCCGCGATGCGAGCACAAAGAGAAACGCTACACCAAGAATGGCGAGGGAAAAAACGCTCACCGTGGCGCGAAGTTTCACAAGAGGCGTCACGAGGTTCTCCTTCGCGCGGAGTATACAACGTTCTGGAAGCCAGAGGCTGGAGACTAGAAGCTACCAGCTATCCCATAAATGCTCCTCGGCGAGACGGAGCCTGCCTGCCCGCCGTGGCAGGCTTTAGCTCCGACATAAACGCCCGAAGAACGACGGCTTTACCCGCTGAAGTAAAGCTGTTGATCGCCTCTCGATATGAGGTGAGCTCCAGAGGCTGAAAACCTGCTTTTCGCGTTTCGTGCCAGCCTCAGTAGCGCAACTTTGCTCCGGCGGGTCGGGTTACACCTGAAGGAAGTGTCCAGTCGAGGCCTTATGGCGCTTCGCCGCCAAATTCGGCACGCTGGACGCTACGGCGCGGCTCCGTCGCACGCTCGAACCAAAGGAGCCATCGCCCAGATAGGGATGCCAAACGCCATGCGCAAAATTCAGAAACAGGCCTGCTCAATCTTCGTTTCAGCTGCTTTCTTAGGAATGCTCATTCTCACGGGATGTGCGGCGCGCGTCCGCGTCTACGACCCGGAATACCACGACTATCACTATTGGAATCACACCGAAGTTACCTACTATCAGCAATGGGAACACGACACCCATCGCCAGCATGAGGCCTTCAATCACCGCAGCCAGGCCGAGCAAAACCAATACTGGCAGTGGCGCCATCAGCACCACGACGGCCACTAGCGCGTTTCATCGCGCCGCCACAATGTAGCGCGGAGCTTCGCGTATCTTGCGAAGTTCCTCCGGCTTTCTGCACCTTCTCGTCGCCCGCGCCATTGTCATTCCGAGGAGCGCGGTTTGCGACGAGGAATCTGCATTTGGATTTATTTTTGCAGGTGTCCCATCCTTCGCGCTCCGGTGCGGCAAGCATCCCCACGGTAATGAAGTCATGAAGAGTTGAATCTGTTCTCTCTGTAGCGCAGAGTTTCGCGCCTTTTGCGAGATTCTGCGGCCTTGCTTTTACGTTGCCATCCCGAACCCGTCCCGAGGCACTCAATCGGGACGGTGTGAGGGATCTGCTGTTAGGTTTACTGCCACGCTGGGCGGGATTGTGGAGACAACGAAATGACGTTTCGATTCAATAACCCCGAAATATAGTCCGAGCTGTGGTACAGAACCGTTGACGGTAAGACCCCAGCACATAAATAGAAGCATGGTCAGCAATGGGGCTTGAGGCTCGGCGAAGGGGTGGGGAAGGGGTGAGGATTGCTCACCATCACTTTTCTTTTTGTCTACGTAGCGGAACGACATGACGCCAAGAAGTCCGATGCACCCCATGCGCAACGACCACACTGCACTCTTCCCAAGAAAACAGCCGTTCCAGCATGGGGAGTACCGTATCCTAAAACTTTCGCGATGTATAGAATCCTGGACGTTGCTCTTTGACAACTATGCAGATACGTATTCATATGGTATAAGCTTCAGTGGACGGGCTCGTGGTGTAACGGTAGCACGCTACTCTGCCAAAGTTGAGGTGCGGGTTCGACTCCCGTCGGGTCCATCCGACAAAATTCTCGGGCGCGTCCGCAGGCAGAAGCAGACGTGCCCGACAGATTACCGGACTCACAGCCCATCTTGACAATCACGACAGCAATTCGATACCCTCTTAGTAGCTTTGGCAGAGTAGCGCGTTTAGTCTTGGCACGTGAGAATTTCCGGGCGGCTTTCTTCCAGCCGCCCTTTTTGTTTTTCTCTCGATCCATTCTCACGTCCCTGTGCCCTGCTCTCTCCCGTCGAGTGATCTTCGGTCGTCTTCACGCCCGCCATTCCGCGCTTGCGGAAATAATCACCGGGAGGAAAAAGTCCCGCCCGCACAAAATCGCGCCCGCAGGTCTTCTTCACTTCGCTCATCCAGTAATCAAATGTCGATGGGGACACTCCGCACAGCGTAATTGCTCGGCGATATTCGAAGCCGCGCAGGAAATAAATCCGGAAAAGCTTCAGCCGGCCACGCCACTCTGGACGCCGCAGTGCGCGCTCCGCGATGCGCTCGAAGTCCGCAATATATTCCTCGGCGCGCGCACGTTCCGGCCGCCAATGGTGCGACTCCGACGGTCGCTCCCAATCCAGCGCCGCCACATGCCTGTTCAGAAATCCGCGCAGCGTTTTGTACCGCGTGTGGCACACTTCGAAAATTTCCTTCGGCTTCATCGTTCCCCCCATTTGCCAGACGATGAGTTTCGGATTTAAATGATTTCCAGCCCAACGAAAATCGACAATCTCTTTAATCGCTTTTCTTTCGCTCCTACCAGATGACAACAATAATCGGCTTCACGACGTTGACTTCGAGTCAACGCTGGATATCAATTCTGCCAACCTCCTTCCGACAGCGTCTTACCCACTTCGTCCCAGGCTTCGATGCACTCCTGCCAGCCGCGCAAATAGCCGCGGGCAAACTCCGCGGCAAGCTTCTGCTGCTCGCGGTGATCACGCTGCAGATCAAAGACGTCCTGCCGTTCGCGCGTGGGAGCGCGCAGCGCAACCGCCATGCGCCACTTGAGCTCGCGGACCGCCCGCGCGATACGGTGCAGTGGTGCCGGGAAAAATATCCCCACGCGACGCCGTGGCTCATACCAGGCCAGTCGCCAGCCTCGGCGCGGCGCAGCCCCGTGGCCCAGCTCGTATCTCAGAATTCCGTGCTTCGCCATCGTTCTCTCCCGAGCGGAAATTCCGCCACTTCTGCTGCTCCGGTGCGTTCGAACTGGAGTCTTCGCTGGGTTGCCTGTCCCGTCACGCCGTTTTTCGCGTACTGCCTGTACAGCTCCGGCTCGCAACCTGGACATCTCGCCAAATGGGGCTATGCGTTTTAGTATTGACTATATAGATATACCGTATATCCTGCTTTTCCCAGCTGCCGGGGCCTGCGCACGCGGCTGGCGAACGGAGACCCGGGAATGAAAACCGACAAGCCGATGCTCGAATACCTCGCCAACTGCTCGAAAATTACACTCGAGTCCTTTGTCCTCGCCCGCCTGAACGATCGCGCCAATCTTAGGAAGGAGCTGAATGAGGTCCTCGACGAGCTCATCGAAGTCGACATCCAGTCGCGAATCGCGGAATGGATTCTGGTGTACCGGCAGGAGCAAGCAGCGCAGCCCCGACGCGAACGGCGTCTTCAGCGCGGACCGGCGCTCGACATCGACGACCCAAAGCTGCCCCTCCTGCCTCGCGAGCGCCCTGTCGAATCGAATGCCTCTCGCGAACAACCCAACGAAGAAGACCCTGCACACAGAAACATCGCGCCTCATCGCGTGCGGCGATTGCCTCGCGCGTATACTCGCACCGCCGTCAGAGGCCTTTTTTGACACGTCTCGAAATATCTGTTCACCAAATTCCCGCCCCGACGCTGCGGCAGGCATCACGCTTTTCAGTGGATCGATATCCTGAGCTATCACGTCTCGCCCCTTTTCACGTCCTACTCTCTTCCGCCACACATTAAAGCGACAATACGTATTAGAGGAGCGCAACTTCGCCCGCATTTTCGACCTCTGATTATTCTGGTTTGTGCGATTTCAAACGATTGACTGCGCTATTCCGGAGTGATGCGGTTTGTATTTCAAATTGCCCGTGTGCAAACGCCGCTGATCGCGCTTTGC
>JASHRN010000166.1 GCA_030037335.1 Candidatus Acidiferrales bacterium
GTGTCAGGATGACAATTGTCAGCGTCCCAATCATTCATTCACCGGTGAGGGCAGCCGGGCCAGCAACAGGGGCGGCGCATTCCTTCTTTCAGTTCCGAGACAACGCGCTCGACGTGCTGCTTTCGAGTTTCCGGTTTCTTGACAGAGATCGTCCAGCAAATCCACTCATTGCGCGCGAGCGGCGTAATGTCTTCCCATTTTGTAAGTGCCTCTGGGTCAGAAATGAGAGCTTTTCGTAAATCCGCTGGTACACTATGCACCGGTCCAGCGGAGAGCGCTTTCTTGGGCATCGATTGTATTCTACATGGTTGCGCAATGCGCGGGGAGTGCCCGGACGCGGTCTGAGCTCTTCAGGGGCTAAAGCCCTTTGAGGAAAGCGGAGCTAATGTCGGAGCTAAAGCTCCGACCCCCTAAGAATCGGAAGCAGCCGCGATTCTATTTCGTATTTTTTTGCTGCTAAGCGCGAAACAGTGGAGGAGAAAACGTGCCGATAGGGACGGCGGTGCATGAGAGGACGTTTGCGCTGTGCGAGAGCCTGAATTACCGCGAATGGTCGGGCTACTACACGGTGAGCGCGTATGAGACGCATCACGAGCACGAGTACAACGCGATACGCAACGCGGCGGCGCTGATTGACGTCACGCCGCTCTACAAATACTGGATCACGGGCGCGGATGCGACAACGTTTGTGAACCGCGTGATTACGCGCGACGTGCGGAAAATCGCGCCCGGACAGGTGATTTATTGCTGCTGGTGCGATGAAGAAGGAAAAGTGATTGATGATGGGACGGTTTCGCGGCTGGAAGACAATGTGTATCGGTGGACGGCGGCGGATCCGAGTTTGCGGTGGTTCGAGCAAAACGCGGCGGGACTCGATGTGAAAATCGAGGACATTTCGGAGAAAGTGGCGTCGCTGGCGCTGCAAGGTCCGGCCTCGGCGCGATTGCTGCACGCGGTGAGTGACGCGGACATTGCCAAGCTGAAATATTTTCGCGTGGCGAGGGGCGCGAAGATCGCGGGCGTGACGGTGGATATTTCGCGGACGGGATACACGGGCGATTTGGGATATGAGATTTGGATGCCGTGGAATGATGCTACGCGCGTGTGGGATGAGCTCGTAGCGCGCGGGCGGCAATTCGATTTGCATGCGGCGGGAATGCTGGCGCTGGACGTGGCGCGCATCGAGGCAGGGCTGCTGCTGATCGAGGTCGACTACATCAGCAGCAAAAAGGCGCTGATCGAGACGCAGAAGTATTCGCCTTATGAAATTGGACTGGGGCGGATGGTGGATTTGAGCAAAGAGCATTTTGTGGGACGCGAGGCGCTGGCGGCGGAAGCGAAGCGCGGGCCGAACTCTGGCGCAAAACGGCAGTTCGTCGGGCTGGAAATTGACTGGGACGATATTGAAAGGCTACACGAGCGCATTGGGCTGGTGCCGCAGATTGCAAGCACGGCGTCGCGCGTCGCAGTGCCGATTTACGACACGGGAGACGCGATGGCGGTGCAGGTTGGGAAGGCGACTTCGACGACGTGGTCTCCGACGCTGAAGAAAATGATTGCGCTTGCGAGCGTTGAGACGCGAGTTGCCGCGCCGGGGACGAAGTTGCGGATGGAGTACACGGTGGAAGCGGAGCGGCATCGCGTGGGCGCGACGGTGGCGAAGCTGCCATTTTTTAATCCGGCGAGAAAAATGGCCGCGCCAGAATTGTAGAGTTTTCTTTATAAAATGAAGACGAAATGCAGATTCCTCGCTGCGCTCGGAATGACAAATAGAGGGAGCGACGAGGAAGATGGCGGCACCTGCGCTGTAACATTCATTGAAATTCATTCTTTCAGGAGAGCTGATGCCAATACTGAAAATAGGCGGGCGAATTATATGGGTGTGCGCGGCGGGAATCGCCGTTTTGTTTTTCGGGATGCAGGCTTTTGCGCAGAAAGCGCCGGGGCCGATTCATTTGGCAGTGGATGCGACAAGCGCGCCGCAAAAAATCTTGCATGCGGTAGAAGAGATTCCCGTGCATCCCGGGCCGCTGACGCTTTTTTATCCGGAGTGGATTCCTGGCGAACACGCGCCGGATGGGCCGATTACGGACACGGCGGGACTGGAATTTTATGCAAATGGCCAGCGGCTTTCCTGGCGGCGCGACCTCGTGGATATGTGCGCGTTTCATCTGGGAATTCCGCAGGGTGCGGACACGCTGAAAATCACGCTGGATTTTTTGCTTTCGGCGCCGGCGAGCGGATTTTCGGCGGGCGCTTCGGCGACGGCACAGCTCGACGTGCTGAGCTGGAACCAAGTGCTGCTGTATCCGAAGGGATGGGCGGCGCGGGAGCTAACGTTTGAGCCTTCGCTGAAAATTCCCGCGGAATGGAAATTTGGGACAGCGCTGCAGGTGGAGAGCGAAACGAACGGCGAAATTACATTCAAGCCGGTGCAGTTGAATACGCTGGTGGATTCGCCGGTACTCGCGGGACGCTATTTTCGGGCGATTCAGTTAACGCCCGGGCAGACGCCTTCGCATGAAATTGACATGGCGTCGGACAGCGCTGAGGCGCTCGAGATGCCGGAGGAGACGCAGGACGAATACAAGCGGCTCGTCGCGGAAACAGGCGCGCTTTTCGGATCACGTCACTATCGCGATTATCACTTTTTGCTGACGCTCAGCGACAATGTCGCACATTTCGGGCTGGAGCACCACGAATCGAGCGACGACCGCGTGGATGAAATGACGATGGTAGACCCGTCGCTGCGAATTGAAAATGCGGACCTGCTGCCGCATGAATTCACGCATTCGTGGAACGGGAAATTTCGCCGGCCGGCGGGACTGGCGACTTCGGATTACAACACGCCAATGAAAACGGATTTGCTGTGGGTGTATGAAGGGCTGACGCAATACCTGAGCCAGGTGCTGGCGGCGCGCAGCGGTTTGTGGACGCCGGATGAAATGCGCGAACGGCTGGCGACAGTCGCGGCGACACTGGATCATCAGGCGGGGCGCGAGTGGCGCTCCTTGCAGGATACGGCGGATGCAGCGCAGCTTTTGTACTTCGCGGCGCCGCAATGGGCGAACTGGCGGCGCAGCACGGATTTTTATGATGAAGGGACGCTGATCTGGTTGGACGTCGATACGACAATCCGGAAAATCACGGCGGATAGAAAGTCGCTCGACGATTTCTGCCGGGAATTTTACGGCGGGCCGGGAGGCGAACCGGCGCTCAAAACTTTCACGTTTGATGATATTGTTGCGGCGCTCAATCAGGTGGCTCCGTATGACTGGGCGAAATTCCTGCGCGACAGGCTCGATTATGTTGGGCCGCATGCTCCGCTCGGCGGAATCGAGAACGGCGGATACGAACTTGTTTACAATGACACGCCGAATGACATGCTGATGATTTCAGAGAAGAACGATCGTTATCTCGACCTGACGGATTCAGTAGGGCTTGTCCTAGAAGATGACGGCACGATTCGCGATGTGATTCACGGCATGATTGCGTACAACGCGGGGATCGGGCCGGGGATGAGGATTCAGGCGGTGAATGGACGCGGATGGTCGATGGAAACGATGCAGCGCGCAGTGGCGGACGGCGAGAAAAATTCGCACCCGCTCAAGCTGCTCATCGGGAATGGCGACTTCATGGAGACGTACGAGCTGGATTATCATGACGGGCTGCGCTATCCGCATCTGGTGCGGCAGAACAGCGCGAATGATTATTTGGACGAGATTATTCGGCCGCTGACGCCTGCGGGAAGTGAGGCCCCGTCAGTGGCGGAGCGCAAGAATCGTTCGGCGGCGGAAATAAGCGCTGGCGCGCGACGATAAAGGCTTTCGGAATCCGATTTGAGATTCGATGGAGGAGGGTTAGCTCATGGGAAAGTACATGCGATGTGTTTTGCCTGTTTTCGTGTTAGTGATGCTGCCGTTTGCTGCGCCACTGCGCGCGCAGGAATCGTCTGCGAATCGCATTTCCGCAATGGATATTTTCCATTTTCAATACGCGCTCGATCCGCAGATTTCGCCGGACGGCACGAAAATCGTTTACATGCGACGGTTCGCAGACCTGATGACCGATAAGCGTGACTCGAACCTCTGGATCATTAACGCGGACGGCACGGAAGATCGCGCGCTGACGACCGGCGCATACGCGGATAGTTCGCCACGATGGTCGCCGGACGGCACGCGCATCCTTTATGTTTCTGATCGCGATGGAAAAGCGCAGCTCTACGTTCGATGGATGGACACCGGGCAAACGGCGAAGCTCACGGATCTGCAATATCCGCCGGAGAATCCGGTGTGGTCGCCGGATGGAAAGGAAATCGCGTTTTCGTCGCTCGTTCCTGTGCCGGGGCCGCAGATTGGGCCGCTGCCCACACCGCCAAAGGGCGCGGAATGGGCGGAGCCGCCGCATGTTTACGACCGGCTGAGATATCGCTTCAACGGCCAGGGATATTTGCCTTCGGGATTCACGCAGCTTTTTGTGATTTCCGCCGATGGCGGCGCTCCGCGGCAAATCTCTTCCGGAAATTATCCGCACGACAGCGCGGTTGCGTGGACGCCGGATGGGAAATACTTGCTCGAATCAGGGCATATGTCGGCGGATTATGAGTACTTCGTCTATCAGACGGAGGTTTATCAGTTCTCGGTTGCGGATGGCGCGATGACGCAACTAACGCATCGCAAAGGGCCGAACAATTCGCCGGCGATTTCCCCCGATGGAAAATTGATCGCGTATACGGGATTTGACGATCGCTATCAGGGCTATCAGGTGACGCACCTCTACGTGATGAATTCTGACGGCAGCGACGCGCACCGATTGTTGACGAGTCTGGATCGCGATACGGAGGCGCCGCATTGGGCCGAAGATGGCAGCGGAATTTATTTCCTGTACGACGATCAGGGCGACACGAAACTGGGATTTGTTTCGATCAGCGACGGCAAGATGAAAACACTCGCTGAGCACATCGCGAGCGGAGGATCAAGCTATACCGGCGGCGGATCATTCAGCGTTTCGCATGACGGAACTTTTGCGGTGACGCATGGAACCCCGAGCGATCCTGGCGACATTGCCGTGGCGAGCCTCTCGAATCCAGATGAGAGAATTATCACATCGCTGAACCGCGAATTGCTGGCGCAGAAAAAGCCCGGAGACGTGGAGCAGTTCTGGTTCAATTCATCCGTAGATCATCGCAAAATTGAGGGATGGATTATCAAGCCGCCGGATTTTGACGCTTCCAGGAAATACCCGATGATTCTGGAAATACACGGTGGGCCGTTTGCAAATTACGGCGACCGCTTCGATATCGAAAAGCAAATCTGGGCTGCGGCGGGTTACGTGGTGCTTTACGTCAATCCGCGCGGCAGCACCAGCTACGGCGAGGAATTTGGTGATCTGATCCATCACACGTATCCCGGAGATGATTTCTACGACTTGAATTCGGGCGTGGATGCGGTGATCGCGAAGGGATACGTCGATGCAAACAACGTTTTCGTCACCGGCGGCAGCGGCGGCGGAGTGCTCACCTGCTGGATGATCGATCGCAGCAGGCGTTTTCGCGCGGCAGCTTCGCTTTATCCTGTAATCAACTGGTATAGCTGGACGCTGACAACTGATATTTCGATCCTCGGAAGCCAATATTGGTTCCCTGGGCCGCCGTGGGAGTATCCGGACCAATATATGAAGCGGTCTGTAATTTCGCAGGTCGGCAATGTAGAAACTCCGACGATGTTGATGACCGGCGAGGCGGACTATCGGACGCCGATTTCCGAGGCGGAGCAATTCTACACGGCGCTCAAATTGCGGAAGATCGAAGCAGTGCTGGTGCGCGTTCCCGGAGAACCGCATGGCGTGAGCGTGCGGCCGAGCCATCAAATTGCGAAAGTGCTATACGTAGAGGATTGGTTCAACAAGCATAAGTCTCCAGAGTAGACGCAAGACTCGCGTTTGGAGAAATGGGTGCGAATCCGGACGGCAACGATCTGCGGCCTGGTGTTGATTGTGATCGGCATCGTCACGCTGATTCGTCCGCAATTCAGCTATCGCGTCGACCAGCACCACGAGCAGATTGCAGGATCGTCGGTGCTGTTTGAAACGCGCAAGGTGATCCGCTTTCCTCTATGGTTCAGCGTTCCTATGCTGGTGATTGGAGCGGCGATGGTGATCATTGGCTGGCGGCAAGAGTAGGACAGAGCCCGAAAAAAAAAGGGGGGCATGTTACTGGCGTAGACTCAAGAAGAGTTGCGCCATCCAAAAAACAGAGATCGCTCTCCGGCGCTTCATAGCGTGGTATCTTAAAGCCCATCTTGCTCAGTGCAGGTACAAAACTCGGGAATTACGAAATCGTGGCGCCTCTCGGCTCTGGAGGAATGGGAGAGGTTTATCGCGCACGCGACACGCGACTCGACCGCACTGTAGCGATTAAAATCCTGCCATCGCATCTATCTTCCAATACGGAAGCGCAGCAACGATTTCACCGCGAAGCGCGCGCGATTTCATCGCTCAACCATCCGCATATTTGCCATCTCTACGATGTTGGCGCGCTCAATGGCATGAATTATCTCGTTATGGAGTTCCTGGAAGGCGAGACTCTTGCTAGCCGGTTGGCGCGCGGGCGCATTGAATTTGAGCAGCTCCTTGTTGTCGCCCTACAAATTCTGGATGCACTCGACAAAGCTCACCGCACGGGACTGATTCATCGCGACTTGAAGCCCGCGAACATCTTCCTGACGCAGGATGGACACGCCAAGCTCCTCGATTTTGGACTGGCAAAAAATGCCGGTCCGCCACAAAACGCAATCCGCCCGGATTCTCCCACTGTCAGCGACGCTTATCTGACGAGTCCCGGCTTAGCCGTCGGCACCATCGCTTATATGTCTCCCGAACAGGCGCGTGGCGAGGATCTCGATGCGCGCAGCGACCTGTTTTCGTTTGGCGTGGTGCTCTACGAAATGGGGACGGGACGCCGCGCTTTTGAAGGCACGACAAGTGCTCTGATTTTTGACTCGATCCTGAATCGCCAACCTCAGTCTGCCAGCGAAGTGACTCCCGCAATTCCCCCGGCGTTAAGCAGCGCCGTTCTGCGTCTGATGGCAAAAAATCCACGCGACCGTTATCAAACCGCGCGCGATGCCGGCGAAGCACTTCAGGAAATTCAGCGGAACCGACATCTGGAATCGAGCGGCAAAAGCGGTGCGCGCCACAAAATCCCTTCGATCGCCGTGTTGCCTTTCGCAAATCTCAGCGCCGATCACGACAACGACTATTTTAGCGACGGCCTCTCCGAAGATTTAACGACAGCGCTTGCACGCCTGCAGGGCTTGCAAGTGGCCTCGCGCACGTCCGCATTCCGCTTTCGCGGAGGCGATACGGATATTCGCGAAATTGGCCGCCAGCTCAATGTGGAAGCCGTTCTCGAAGGCAGTGTGCGCCGGTCCGGCAAGCGGCTGCGCATCACTGCCGAACTCATCAACGTCGCCGACGGGTATCACCTCTGGTCGGAACGTTACGACCGGGAAGTTACGGACATTTTCGAAATCCAGGACGAAATCACCGCCGCGATCGTCAAAACTCTCGAACCAACACTCGCCGGCCAACAATCCTCACTTCCGCGCCGCCACTCTGAAAACATTGCTGCGTACGAGCTCTATCTGAAGGGCCGCGCGCTGTGGAACCTGCGCTCCGAAAGCAACGTGCGCGCGAGCATCGAATGTTTTCGTGCGGCCATCGATCTCGATCCCGACTATGGCCTGGCTTACACCGGTGTGGCCGACGCGTATTCCATTCTGGCTATTTATGGATACATTTCCTTACCCGAAGGGCGCCCGCGCGCAGACGCTGCGATGAAGAAAGCCGTCGCACTCGCGCCAGACCTTACCGACACGCATTTCTCTTTGGCTCTCGCAAACGCATCTTTCGGCTCTCATTTTAAGGATTCTGAAATGCAGCTTCGCAAGGCCATCGAAATTGACCCGCAATTTTCTATGGCGCATGCCTATCTTGGGCTCTTTCTCTCGATAACGCGTCCTGAAGAAATGGGTGCTCTTCTCCGCAGAGGGATTGAACTGGATCCACTTTCTCCACTTATCCACGGTATAGCTGCGCTCGCATTTTTTGTCGCAGGACAGCAGCAGGATGCAACGCGTTCCGCTGCTCGTTCCCTCGAACTTCAGCCCAACTATGTTCTCGGGCTGTGGGCAAAACAACGCGCCACTACTGCGCTGGAGCGCTGGGATGAAGCAATCGAAACGGGCGAGACGCTCATCTCGATAACCCGTCACGCTACTATATTTACAGGCCAACTCGCTATGACCTATGCAATGGCAGGCCAGCAGGCGAAAGCACTCGCGATGCGCCGCGAATTGTTGCTCCGCCGCAAAGCCGGCGAGTACATCACCCCTGTGAGCTTTTTGGCGGTCGACGTCGGTTTGGGCGATGTCGAGAATATGAGGGCCGATCTCCTCGAATACATGGACGAAGGGGGCAACGGCTGGGGACAGGGCATCGTTACGGGCCCAGTGATAAAGAAATTCATTGGACACCCGGCGATTGCCGATCTCTTCAGAAGACTGGAATGGTTCGGCTTGCCCAAACCCAGTTGAATTGTGATTTGCATCGGCGCATTTCACTGTGGTTCGAGCGCTCCCGTGTTCATGATTGGAGCGGCGATGGCGATCGTTGGCTGGCGCCAAGAGTAATCATCAGACAGGATTCGATGGTTAGCGGCTTGCCGGTAATACACGCGCTCTGCGCCGTTTCAGTATCCTTCCTCCCCAGGTGAAGATGCCACCTTGCCGCCAAAGCGGTGATACACGATCACGAAATAAATCGTCGCGAGAATGATTCCGACGATCCACCACATCAGTCCAATTTTCAAGCTGCGGTCGCCGGCTTTCGCATTTTCTACAGTGAGAGAAAACGCTGGATTGCCGCTGGAGGGAAGCACATCCGGATACAGTCCAGCCGCGACGCTTGCAAGCATTCCGATGAGATAGACGCAGGAGGAGAAGAACGCCTTTCCATCGCTCTTCAGGAAAACAATGATACAGATCAGTCCAGCCACGGCGAAGACAGGGAAAATCCAGCTCCAGGGACGCGCCGCAAAACCTTGCGCCAGATGAGGCTGAAGGTCGAAACTAGCCCAGGTAACAAGAATCGTGAAAAGCGCGACGAGTGGCCAAATTCTCTTGGAGAATATTCGCGCGCGCTCTTGAAGGCCGTTCTCGGTTTTGAGAGCGACCCACAGAGCGCCGTGGATGCTCAGCGCAAGTAACGCAGTGACTCCGCCGAGAATCGTGTACCAATCCAGAATTCCGGTGACGCCGTAAGGACGAAAATTTGTCCACAGAGCTTCGAAGAACTGGCCGTCGGCATTAAGCGGCACGCCGCGAACCACGTTGGCCAAAGCAGCGCCGTAAAACACGGCGAGCAAGAGGCTGACCAGGAAAAATGTTCCGTCCCAAAATGAGGCCCACATTGCGGCGCCGACGTGCCGGCGGAACTCGAGCGAAATTCCGCGCAAAATCAGCAGCCAAAGCACAATCATCAGCGGGAGATAAAAACCGCTAAAGCTTGAGGCGTAAAGCGCGGGAAACGCGAAATAGAGCGTGCCGCCGCCGGCGATCAGCCAGACTTCATTGCCGTCCCAGACGGGACCAATGCTGCGCGCCACCATACGGCGATCGGCTTCGGTTCGCGCGATGATTAGATGCACGATCCCCGCGCCCAAATCGAAACCGTCGAGGACAACATACACGGTAATCATCAGAGCGACGAGGCAGAACCAAAGCGTACCCATTCGATTTCAGCTTCCCGCGCGCGAAGCCGTGAGTTCAGCCTCCGGGCCGCGCTCGATTTCACGGTAGAGCAAGAACAGATACAAAATTCCAAGGACAGTGTACAAGCCCATGAAGCCGATCAGAGTAAACCACGCATTGCCGGCCGAAACGAGTGGCGACTCGCCCACCGATGTCCGCATGAGGCCGTAAATGAGCCAAGGCTGGCGTCCCACTTCGGCTGTAATCCATCCAGCGGTGTTGGCAATAAATGGAAACGGCAGCGCGAGCATGATCACCCACAGGACGTGGCGGCTGCGAAAGAGGGCGCCTCGCCAGAGCAGAAAAGCCGCGATGACGAATATGGCGATGAAAATCGTGCCGAGCCCGACCATCAGGTGATAGCTGAAGTAAACAAGCTCAACCTGATCCGGCCACTGATCGCGCGGAAATTGGTCGAGGCCTTTTACTTCCGCTGTCCATGCGCGGTAAGTAAGAAAGCTCAGCCCACGAGGAATGACTAACGGATTATCGAGGCGCTGATTGGCAACGTCAGGCTGGCCAAGAATGGCAAGCGGCGCGCCCCGTTGCCCGTGAAATAGTCCTTCCATTGCGGCGAGGGTCACGGGCTGATGGCGCGCAATCATCAAACCTTGCCCATCACCGGTGGGATACAGTTGCAAGATCGAAGCGATGACGCCGACGATCACGCCGAGACTCACAAACATCCGGCCATACTCCTCATCACGGCGCGAAAGAACGTAAAACGCGCCGATCGCCGCCACAAGGAAACATCCCGTTTGCACCGCGCCAACCATGGTGTGCGGATATTGCCAGAGCGTCCACGGATTCAGCAGAAGTCCCCAGAAGCTCTGCAGGGTATACATGCCGTTTGACGCGAGAGAATATGCCACTGGATGCTGCATCCACGCGTCGGTCGCTACAATAAAATATCCGGAGAGCCACGAGCCGATGAAAATCATCAAGGCCGAGACCCAATGGCCGATGCGGCCGAGACGCTTTTCGCCAAAAAGGAAAAGTCCCAAGAAGCTTGATTCAAGAAAAAAGGAGAACACGCCTTCCATCGCGAGCGTCTGGCCAATTACACCGCCTGCGGCTTTCGAGAATGCCGCCCAATTCGTGCCGAACTGAAATTCCATAGGGATTCCGGTCACCACACCCACGGCGAAGTTGATTCCAAAAATCTTGGCCCAGAAACGCGCAGCAACATTGTAATTTTCCTTGCCAGTACGGAGGGCCATGGTTTTCAGAATGAGGATCAGCAAGGCGAGGCCCATGGTGACTTGCGGGAAGATGTAATGAAACGTGACGGTGAAGGCGAAATGGATGCGGTCGGCTACGAGTGCGCTCTGCACAGAAACTCCGCTTTTTAGATAACAGTGGGAGAATGATACATCACGTGCGCAAAATGCTCAGTGGGAAATTCAGAAGGGATGTGAATCGCCGCGCGCATTGTGCGATCGAGAAAGGCAGCTTATCCGGCGCTGCGCTGAAACAAAAATGGCGCGCCTATGTTCAAAGAGAGAAGGCGCGCCATGAGAATGACCTAAGAAAGCAGATTCATGAATTCGGAATCTCGATCGCTTCGGTCTTTCCCGAAAACTGAATTTCGTGAATGCTTTGGCCGTTGAACACTACTGCGGAATACGCTGATTTTTTGTTCAGCGTGACCGTCTTTCCGGTAACAGTCGCGACCAGCTTGCCGTCGTCCTCACGCTTGACGAACACCTGATCCGATTCAAGATTTGCTGTGATTTTGTAATGCCCCGGCTGCAGAGTAGTAGTGCCAATGGTTGCGGCATGCGTCAGCACGATCGGCTGCGACATGGATTTCGCGAACACCGGCGCCGATAATGCGAGAACAGCCAGAAGTGCGAGACATTGACTAAGACGATTAAGCATTTACTCCTCCTTATGGATTCAAAAAATAGCGACGCTCCTCGGCGCAATACCGCGAATAGCAGGACTCGCTGAAGATGAGCGCGCGATTTCAGCGCTCGGTTAGTTGGATGCAATCGGAATTTTGCAGGTTGCAAGAAAATGCTAGTGGGCGCGAACCGCTTTCTCGTATTCGTGTAAGGTATTTTCCGCAAGCTGCGCCGCCGTAAATTCGCGGGCGATTTTCTGGCGCGCGGCTTCGCTCAACCGGCGCATTCTGCGCGAATCAGCGAGCAGATGGCAGATGGCGCGCGCCAGCTCTTCTTCTTTGGGATGCGCGACAAGCACGCCATCGCGGTCATCGTCGATAATTTCCGGTATCCCGCCGCTCGAGACTGCGATGGATGGGAGGCCGTGGGCCATTGCCGAAAGCAACGACGAGCCTAAAGGCTCAGCGAGCGACGGGAAAACGAACGCGTCAAGCGCGCGGTAAACCAAGGCTACATCTTCCATGAAGCCGGCAAAGATCACCGCGTTCTGCAATTCCAAATCCACAACCAGATGCTCGAGGCGCGGGCGCAGCGGACCGTCGCCGGCCAAAAGCAGTCTGCAATTGGGAAATTCCGTGAGCACAAGCGGCATCGCGCGAATCAAAAGCTCCTGACCTTTTTCGGGCAGCAGATAACCGACGCAGCCCAGCAGAATTGCCGAATCGGGAATATTCCAGTGGCGGCGTGCTATGGCGCGAGCGGAAGCGGATGTTGCGGCGGGAATTTCCACTCCGTCGTGAACGACGCCAACGCGCCGTCCCTCGATGCCAGAGGCGAGCACGCTCTGCGCGACGAATCGCGAAACTGCAATGATGCGATGCGCAGCCCGATAGCGCGCGAGCGCCGGCCACGTTCGACCGAGCGGATACGCAACGCGACGCGAAACCACGAGGGTGCTGCGGCGATGCGCGCGCGCAAGCCATGCGGCGGTGAGCGCGTGCGGGTCATGCGCGTGAACAATATCGAATTTCTGCTGATCCAGCATTTCACGAAGGCACAGCAAGGCATCGAGGCGCGCCAGCCGCGGAGCAAATGTATGCACCGAAAACTTCGCCGCCGATGCACGCTGCTCGAGCGGCGAGCCTCGGCGTACCAGAAGTTGCGCGTCATGACCACGTTCGCGCTGTCCGCGCATCGTGATGAAAATCTGATGCTGGCCGCCGCGCCAGTCCGGGCGCGTGTCGATATGAAGGATCTTCATTGGCTCGCTAGCTTACACAATCGGCGCTTCACGTGCGATGCGTTGCACCCCGCGCAATTCCCAAGAGCGCACCTCCGGGACGTGTGGCGCCAGGCCATTAGCATTGACATACTGATGCGGTACGTACCATACTCTGCATCGCTTTACCTCTGGAGGGCCTATGCGCGCGATGTGTATTCGTGTTTTGGCCTGCGCCATTTGCGCCTTGGCATTTATATCCGTCGCGATGGCGAACAACACGCTGACGATCACGAGCGTGCCTTCGGGTGCGACGGTTGAAATCAACGGGCTGGTGGTGGGGAAAACCCCTTTCATTGAGAAAGTTCCCGGCTCATATTTTCACAAGCCACACACTTCCTTTGGCTCACGCCTCGAATATCCGATGGTTATTCGCGTTTCGATGGATGGATTTGCCAGCGACAAAGTCACCGTCACGGAAGGGCCATTTCCCTGGCGCTCATTCACGGGACGGACCGAAGGATCCTATTATTTGCTCAAGTCAGACCATTTTCAGCTAACGCTCACATCTCAGAAAGATGCTTTTACTGGCGCGCCGGCCATATCAGCGGAAACAACAGCCGATCCGCCATCCGGCCCAGCGCTTTCCGCGGAAGAAATTGCGAAGCAATCCGATCCCGCGATTGTGCGGGTGGAAGGAGATCTTGGGAGCGGCACAGGATTTTTCGTAACTGACACGGGCGTGATTGCCACGAATCGCCACGTCGTGGAAGGCCAGTCGGGTTTATTCATCGTGCGCCACTCAAATCAAAAGCTCCCAGCAAAAGTGGTTTACGTTGACTCAGATTTGGATTTGGCGCTGCTGAGAATCGATGGCTCCGGTTTTCCCCATCTTACGCTCGCAGCCCTTGCTGCTGTAGCGCGCGGCGAATCCGTGGTGGCCATCGGCGATCCGGGCGGCGGAATGCCGGACACGATCACCAAGGGAATCATCAGCGGAATCGGTCCGTATCACCTTGTGGGCAATGGCACGTGGATTCAGACCGATGCGACCATCAATCCGGGAAACAGCGGCGGGCCGTTGCTGGATGAGCAGGGCCGAGTGATCGGACTCACGACTGGATCACTCATTCGCAATGAAGCTGGCGAAAATGTCAGCGGAATGAATTTTGCTATCAGCGCGCAAAATTTAATTGATGTGCTGAAGCGCTTCTATCCCGAAGCGGGGAGCGCCGAGAGCGAGCGAAAATCCGGCAGCGCGGTCGTGAGCATCACGTCCGATCCAGCAGGCGCGGACATTTATGTTGATGGCGCATTCGTCGGCAATACGCCTTCCACATTGCATCTTTCCGCGGGCGAACACGCCATCAAAATCGAAAGTGCTGGGAAAAAACCATGGGAGAGGCAGTTGGAAGTTCTTAAAGATAGCAAAGTGACGCTCAGCGTTGCGCTTTCGGCACAAAAGTGAGTTCATCGGCCGGCTGCGGCCGGCAGCAGCATACTTGCGCGACGCGCGGCCCCGCGCAGAGCCGTGTATTCGTTGAGAATCACTCGGATAGGAATCGACTGCAGCACCGAACGAAAGCGGCCTTTATTGGTAAAGGCCTTCAGGAATTCCGGCGCTTTCAATTTCGGCAGAATTTTCGGCGGAATTCCGCCGCCCAGAAACACTCCTCCGGTGGCAAGCAGCTTCAGCGCCATGTTTCCGCACTCGGAAGCAAGCAGCGCAACAAACAGATCCAGAGCCATTTCGCAGAGCGGCGACTTCCCTTCCAACGCTGCTCTTGAAATTTCCGGTGAAGGGTCGTCGCCTTTCAATTGCTGCGCGAGCCACAGCGGTTCTTTTTCGCGCCCCGTATCGCGCAGAAATTTGTAGATATTGAAAAGCCCCGGACCAGAAGCGACGCGTTCCCAGCTCACGTGCCCAAACTGCGCGCGCAAATGGCGAAGCAAATCGTCCTGCAACTCGTCCTCTGGTGCGAAACTTGCATGCCCGCCTTCACTCGGCAAAGGCCAGAACTGCTTGCCATCCCAGTAAAGCACGCCTTCGCCAAGGCCGGTTCCGGGCGAAACAATTACCGCGTTTCCGCTCGCACCAGCGGTGCCCTCCTGCAAAACGGCAAAATCACTGGGAGCGAGAGTGGCGATGCCGTAGCCGTTTGCTTCGAGATCATTAAGCAGGACAACGGAAGGAATTGCGGTTCGTTGCGAAAGACGACGCGCATCGACAATCCACGGCAAATTGGTCGCGTGGCTTACGCCATCGCGCACCGGCCCGGCGATGCCAATTCCGGCGGCATCAGCGTGCATTTTCTGGGAAGCGACAAAATCGGCGACAATATCATCGAGGCTGCCATGCTCGCGGCTCGGATAGGTGCGCTCGGAAATTCTTTGGAATTGCGCCCCGTGGAAATCGAAGAACGCCAGCCGCGTATTTGTTCCGCCAACGTCGCCGGCAAGAATCATTGTCCAGGTTCTCGCCACTGGCGGCCGTCGCGCTCGAGCAAATCATTTGCTTCCCACGGACCCCACGAGCCCGCTGGATAATTCGGGAAATTGCGCGGCGGGAGCGCCTGCCAGACATCAAGAATGGGCTGCACGACGCTCCAGCTTGCCTCAACCATATCCGCGCGCTGGAAAAGCGTGGCATCGCCAATCATGCATTCATAAAGCAGCCGCTCGTAACCGGTGCTGGGCTTGGAACCAAAATAATCGGCATAACGAAAATCCATGTTCACCGTGCCCAGTTTGACGATTGGCCCAGGAATTTTCGCGCCGAATTGCAGCGAAATTCCCTCCTGCGGTTGAATGTGAATGATGAACTGGTTGGGCGCGAGCCGCTCAACCGCTGTGCGCCGAAACAACATGAACGGCACGCTCTTGAATTGAATCACGATTTCGCTGGAGCGGATTTTCAGCCGTTTGCCTGTGCGCAGGTAAAATGGCACCCCGGCCCAACGCCAGTTGTCCATGAGCAGCTTCAGAGCAACGAAAGTTTCGGTAGAAGAAGTGGGATTCACTTTCGCTTCGGAACGATAAGCCTGGAGCACAACCTGTCCGTCGCTGCCTTCGCCATACTGGCCACGCACGGTGCGCATCAGAACGTCCTGCTCGGAAAGCGGCTGGAAGGCGCGAAGAACTTTTGTCTGCTCGTCGCGAACTGCGTCCGCGTCGAACGAGACCGGCGGCTCCATGGTCACCAGGCTGATCAACTGAAAAATGTGGTTCGGCACCATGTCGCGCAACGCGCCCGATTGATCGTAGTAGCCGCCACGCGTTTCCACTCCGACTGTTTCAGCAACGGTAATCTGGACATGATCGATGTAACCGCGATTCCACACCGGCTCGAAAATTCCGTTGCCGAAGCGAAACGCCAAGATGTTTTGTACTGTTTCTTTGCCGAGATAATGATCGATGCGGTAAATCTGATTTTCTTCGAGCACTTGCTCGATTTCGCGATTGAGAGAGCGCGCCGAAGCGAGGCCATCACCGAACGGCTTCTCGTAAATCACGCGCCGCCAGCGACCCTGCGCCTGCTGCGTCAATTGCGCGTCTCCCAGCTGGCGCGTGATGGGACCGAAATATTCCGGCGCGGTGGCGAGATAATAAAAATAATTTCCGCCTGTGCCGTGATCCTTGTCCACCTGCCGCAGCAAATCGCCGAGCCCTTTGTAAGCGTCCGCGTCCTCAAAATTCATCACATGGTGATACAGGCGGTCAGTCAGCCACGCGACCACGTCCGGCTCAACCTGGCTGGTCGCAAACTCAGCCAGTTCCTGAGCAATTTTTTTGCGGAAATCATCGAGCGAAATTTCGTGGCGCCCCACTCCGATGATGGCAAACTGCTTGGGCAGCAGGTTATCTTTAATGAGATTGTAAAGAGCCGGAAAAAGCTTGCGCTTGGTCAGGTCACCGCTGACGCCGAAAATCACCATGACGCAAGGGCCGGCGGGGCGGCCTGCTTCCGTTGCAAACGTCCTCACATGCGGGGCGATCGCTGCATCCGCTTTCATGCTGTTCGCGCCTCAGACTGCACAAATTGAAAACAAATCGAAACTCGTTAATGGCCTGCGGCGCGTTCGACGTGCCCGCCAAATTGAAAGCGCATCGCCGAAAGCAGCTTTGCCGCGAATTCATCATGCCCGCGCGATGTGAATCGTTCATAAAGAGCCGCGCTCAGCACGTTCGCCGGCGTGCCTTCGTCCACCGCGGCCAGAATCGTCCAGCGCCCTTCGCCCGAATCGGAAACGCGACCTGAATATCTGGCGAGATCCGGCTGCTCAAAAAGCGCGATGGCCGTCAAATCCAAAAGCCACGACGCAACCACGCTGCCCCGCCGCCACACTTCCGCTACATCGGCCAGATTGAAATCGTATTGGTAATGCTCGGGATTTCGCAGCGGAGTGGTTTCGGCATCCGTTTCCGTGGATTTTTTCCCCACATTAGCGTACTTCAAAATATTCAGCCCTTCCGCATAAGCAGCCATCAATCCGTATTCAATTCCGTTGTGCACCATTTTCACGAAATGGCCGCCGCCCGATGGCCCGCAATGCAGATAGCCTTCTTCGGCAGTGCTCGTCGATTTTTCGCGCCCGGGCGTGCGCGGCAAATTCCCGCGCCCCGGCGCCAGCGTCTTGAAAATCGGATCGAGATGGCTCACTACATCGTTCGGCCCGCCGATCATCATGCAGTAGCCGCGCTCCAGGCCCCAAACGCCGCCGCTGGTGCCGACGTCCACGTACTTGATGCCCTTCGCGTCCAGCTCTTTTGCTCGGCGAATGTCATCGATGTAATAGGAATTCCCGCCGTCGATCACGATGTCTCCGCGCTCAAGCATCGGGCTGAGCTGAGCGAGCGTCTCGTCCACTGCGCCCGCCGGAACCATCAGCCAAATCGCGCGCGGCTTTGCCAGCTTTTTCACGAACTCGTCGAGCGAACTCGCGCCAGCCGCACCTTCACCTGACATTTGCTTCACGTTCGCGGCATTCATGTCGAACACAACGCACTGGTGCCCGCCGCGCATGAGCCGCCGCACCATGTTCGCGCCCATGCGGCCCAAGCCTACCATTCCAAGTTGCATCAAATCGCTCCTTTGAAGCCTCTAGTTGTCATTCCGAGCGCAGCGAGGAATCTGCAGTTCGCGTTTTCTTGCAAGACAAAATGCAGATTCCTCGTCGCTTCGCTCCTCGGAATTACAGGTAATTGTGGCTTTGTAGCGCCCCTCCAACCGTTACGCCAGCGCCGCGCGCACCAGCTTGTCGAGCGCGGCCAGTCCTGCTGGAACGTCTTTGCTCAGATGCACGCGCAATGCGCGCCGGTTGCGCTCCGCGAGCACGGCAAAATCGCCGCGCGCCTGCGCCGCTTTCACGATTCCGAATGTGTATTTCTGCCCTGGTACGGGCAAATCCGCGGCATCATCGCAAGTGATCTGCAAAAATACACCGCTGTTGGGGCCGCCTTTATAGGCCTGTCCAGTCGAATGCAAGAAGCGCGGCCCGAATCCGAGGCACGTCGCAACGCGCTTTTTATCGCGCACCGCATGGCGGATTTTTTGCAGGCTCGCTTCGTTGGCGTCATTCATTTCGATATAAGCCAGCGTCGCAAAATAATCCCCTGCCTTGATTCGCCCAAGATGAGCTTTCAGATAGGCTGCAAGTGACTTGTCACTTCCCGTTGCGCTTGCAAGCGCAACGGCATTTTTGTCGTCCGCGAAAAGCTTGATTCCATTTTCTTCCAGAATCGGCTGCTCCGCCGGCAGTGCGCCTGTTTTTTCGTATTCGTCCGTCAAATTCCGCGTCGCGACTTTGCTCGCTTCCACATCCGGCTGATTGAACGCGTTGATGCCGATGATCGAGCCCGCGACCGCCGTGGCAATCTCCCAGCGGAAAAACGACTGGCCTAAATCGTACGTATCGCGCAGCGCCATTCGCACCACTGGATGGCCTGCTTTTTCGAGTGCCGCGACTTTGGCATCCTGATCTTTATCCGGCGCGGATTCGAGCCGCACATACGCGAACACGCGATCATTTCCATATACTTCCGGCGCGCCGAGTTCCTCGCGGTCAATGGGAATCAAACCCTTGCCCTGCTTGCCCGTGGACTCCGCGAGCAGTTGTTCGAGCCAAGCGCCCAAATCGCGAACGCCCGGCGAAGTAATGAGCGTCACTTTGTCACGTCCGTTTTTCGCCAGCGTTCCCAAAATCGAGCCCAGCACCGCACCGGGATTTTCCTTCACCGGAACGGAAGAGGCGCACGCTTCAACCATTTCCTCCGTGCGGTCGAGGAATTTCCGCACATCGAGGCCCATGATCGCGCCCGGCACAAGGCCGAAATCCGAAAGCGCGGAATAGCGTCCGCCGATGCTCGGCACGCCGTGAAATACTTGCCGGAATTTATCTTGCGCAGCGACTTGCTCGAGCTTCGAACCCGGATCGGTGATGGCGATAAACTGCCTGCCGACATTTTCCGCGCCAGAAACCTGCTTGGCGCGTTCGAAGAAATATTCTTTGAAGATATTCGGCTCAAGCGTTGTTCCCGATTTGCTGGAAACGATGAAAAGCGTGCGCTTGATGTCAATCGCTGATTCGCGGGCGCGAATCTCCGCCGGATCGGTCGAATCCAAAACGTGCAGCTCCGGATACCCATCCACTTTGCCGAAAGTTTTGCTCAGCACTTCGGGGCAAAGGCTCGAACCACCCATGCCAAGTAGCAGAGCGTGCGTGAATTTCTGCGCCTTCGCTTCGGCGGCAATCTGCGTCAGTTGATTCGCCGTCATGATTTGATCTTCGGTGACGCCCAGCCAGCCGAGCCACTTCGATTCATCGGAATTCGTCCACAGAGAAGCGTCGCGCGCCCACAACCGGCGCATCTTCCCTGCGTTTGTCCAGTCATCTAGAGTTTTTTTTACCTCGTTGTCGAAACCCTGCGGCAGCGAATACGTTTGCATCTGCGTTTTCGGCTTCGGCGCCTGCTTCATCGTCGACTGGACGGCGGCGATAAGTTTCTCAAATGCGTCCGCAAAGAGCTTCACGCCCTCTTCCACCAAATCGTCGGTCACCTGCTTCATTGAAATTCCTGCACGCGCGAGCGTCTGCATGGTTTCGCGCGCCGCGTCCACATTTTCGGTCAAGCTCGCGCGCACTTTGCCGTGATCACGAAAAGCATCGAAAGTGGCTGGCGGAATCGTGTTGACGGTGTCTTCGCCGATCAATTCCTCGACGTACATCACGTCAGGATAATTCGGATTTTTCGTGCTCGTGCTGGCCCAGAGCAGCCGTTGCGTCTGCGCGCCCTTGGCCGCGAGCGCCTTCCATCGCGGAGTCTGGAAAGTTTTCTGATAGTGCGCATAAGCCAGCTTGGCATTGGCAATCGCCACTTTGCCGAACAAACTTTGCAGCATGGCGCGGTCGCTGGGATTCGTCGTGGTCTTCAATTTCTCGCCTACAGTTTTGTCCACGGAAGTATCGATGCGGCTGACGAAAAAGCTCGCCACACTCGCGATCTTACTAACGTCGCCCCCATTTTTCGCGAGCCTCTCCAGCGCTGTGATGTACGCTTCCGCCACTTTTTCGTACATCTCCTGCGCGAAAAGCAGCGTGATATTGATGTTGATGCCTTCGCTCAAAAGTTGCTGAATCGCCGGAAGCCCCTCGGGTGTTCCCGGCACTTTGATCATCACGTTGTCGCGCTTCACTTCTTTCCACAGCCGCCGCGCCTCGGCAATCGAGCCGTTCGTATCGCGCCCCAGGAGCGGAGAAATTTCCAGACTCACGTAGCCGTCGCGTCTCTTCGTTTTCTCATACACGGGCCGCAGAATGTCCGCCGCGTCCTGAATGTCGCGAATCGCCAGTAATTCATAGCGCTGCGTCGCATTCAGCTCCGGGCGCGAATCGAGCGACTTCAAAAAATCCGCGTAATCGGTGCTGCCGGTGATCGCCTTTTCGAAAATCGAGGGATTCGACGTCATTCCGCGCAGCCCGTCTTCGTCGATCAGCCGCTGCAATTCTCCGCTGGTCAGCAAGCTTCGCCGGATGTAATCCAGCCATACGGACTGTCCGTACTTCGTCAATTCTTTCAGCGGATTCACCGCTCGCGCGTTCTCCTGATTTCTGATCGTTTGCGTTCCCATTACGCATGCTCCTTCCCGGCCCGCGCCGGCAAACTGTACTTTCTCTCGATGGCTTCTATTTTTTCAACTCTGCGCTCCAGGCGTTCCTGGCCTTTCTCATGGCCCCAGTAATTCGCGCCCAGAAAATTATTCACCAGTTCCTGCGCCAGCATCGGGCCGATAACGCGCGCGCCCAGCACCAGCACGTTCATATTGTCGTGGTTTACTCCCTGATGCGCGGAATAGGAATCGTGGCACATGCACGCGCGAATGCCCGGAATTTTATTCGCGGCAATGCACGCGCCGACGCCGCTGCCGCAAATCACGATTCCACGCTCGACGCGCCCGGCAATCAGAGCCTCGCCAACAGCTTGAGCAAAATCGGGATAGTCCACCGGTGCGGGTCCGTTCGTGCCGAAGTCCGTCACGTCGTGTTTCGCATCCCGCAGAAATTGCGCGAGCTGATCCTTCAGCAGATAACCTGCGTGGTCCGCGCCCATCCCGATTCGCATCGCTGCCTCACTTTAATGAATTACTTCCCGAGCAATTCCTTCGCTGTGGCCACCACTCGCTCCGGAACAAACCCGAATTTTTTCTGTAATTCCTTCAGCGGCGCCGACGCACCAAACGTGTGCATGCCAATCGTCCTGCCTTTCGGGCCCACGTAGCGTCGCCAGCCCATCGTCGACGCTTGCTCGATCGAAATTCGCGCTGTCACGCCGGAAGGCAGCACGCTCTCGCGATATTCCTCGGGCTGATGATCGAAAATTTCCCACGAAGGCATGCTGACCACACGCACGCGAACGCCGTCCGCTTTAAGAAGCTCGTATGCCTCGACGGCGAGAAACACTTCGCTGCCGGTCGCCAGCAGCAAAAGCTCCGGCTTGCCTCCGTCGGCGTCCGCCAATATGTATGCGCCCTTTGCCAGTCCGGCCGCAGATGCGTATTTGGAACGATCGAGCGTAGGCACCGCTTGACGCGTCAGAACGAGCGCCGCTGGCTCATGCGAAAGTTGCAAAATCACGCGCCACGCTTCCGTCACCTCATTCGCGTCCGCAGGCCGCAGCGTAATCAATCCGGGAATCGCCCGCAGCGCGACAAGCTGCTCGATCGGCTGATGCGTGGGGCCATCTTCGCCCACGCCAATCGAATCGTGCGTGAAAATATAAATCACCGGCACTTCCATTACCGCGCTCAGCCGGATCGGCTCGCGCATGTAATCGCTGAAAATCAAAAACGTGGAGCCATACGGCCGGATCTTCGAGAGCGAAAGCCCGTTCAGAACGCCGCCCATGGCGTGCTCGCGAATTCCAAAGTGAAAATTCCTGCCGCCGTAACTTCCCGCTTCGAACTCTCCCGCGCCGTCAAATTTCAGCAGCGTTTTCGTCGAAGGCGCTAAGTCCGCAGAACCACCAATCAGCCACGGAATGTTCTGCGCCACAACGTTCAGCACTTTTGCCGAAGAATCACGCGTTGCGATTCCCTTCGGGTCCGCCGGAAACGCCGGCAGGTTTTTGTCCCAGCCCTCCGGCAATTCGCGGTGCTGCATCTGCAAAATGCGATTGGCCAGCTCCGGATATTTGGCGTGATACGCCTCAAACAGCTTCATCCAAGCCTCGCGCGCCTGCTTCCCGCGCCTCCCAACGCCCGCAGCAAAATTTTCCCTCACGCCATCCGGCACGAGAAATTTCGCGTCCTCCGGCCAGCCGTAGAATTTTTTCGTCAGCCGAATCTCCTCTTCGCCCAGCGGCTCGCCATGCGCCGCAGCGGTATCCTGTTTATGCGGCGCGCCGTAAGCGATGTGCGTATCGACAATAATCAAAGTCGGCCGGTCAGCACCTGCGGCGAACTTCCCGAACGCCTGCGCCAGCGCCTCGGTATCGTTCGCGTCAGTAACGTGCATCACATTCCATTTGTATGCCGCGAACCGCGCCGCCACATCTTCATCGAACGCTAATTTCGTTTGCCCTTCGATCGTGATGTGATTGTTGTCGTAAATCCAGCACAGGTTTTTCAGTTGCAGATGCCCGGCGAGCGAGGCCGCCTCGCTCGAAATTCCTTCCATCATGTCGCCGTCGCCGCAGAAGGCATACACCTTGAAATTGAACATCTCGAAATTCGGTTGATTGAAATGCTGCGCAAGCCAATCGCTCGCAATGGCCATTCCGACGCTGTTTGAAACGCCCTGCCCTAACGGGCCCGTGGTCGTTTCGACGCCCGAAGTCCACCGGTATTCAGGATGTCCGGGACATTTACTGCCGAGCTGCCGAAAACGTTTGATGTCTTCCATCTTCACAGCCAGCTCGCCCAATTGCTCGTATTTTGGATTCACCGCTTTCACGCCTGCCAGATACAACAGCGAATAGAGCAGCATCGAAGCGTGGCCGTTCGAGAGCACAAAGCGGTCGCGGTTTGGCCAGATGGGATCGTCAGGGTCGAAGCGCAAAAATTGCTGCCAGAGCGTGTACGCAACCGGCGCAAGGGCCATCGGCGCGCCGGGATGACCCGAGTTCGCCTGCTGGACCGCATCCATCGCCAGCGTCCGAATCGTGTTGATGCAGAGCTGGTCGATTTCCTTTTGTGTTCTCGCCGTTTGTGTCACCGTTCCCATTATCGTGCCTGCCTTCCGCAACCATCCCGCCGCCTCCCAATTCCAGAAGGCGCGGCGCCCACTTCTTTATCTTAATCCTTTGCGCCACTTGTTGCGAATGCCCGATCCGACATTTTTCCTTACCGTTTCCACCGGAAGCCGCTCCTGTTTAATGCGCTGCATCTGCAAAGAGAATCTTGCGGCTGGCCGGCATCAGATATCGAAACAGACGAGAATTGAGAATAACGTAGCGTAAATTGCGTGTGGAAACTTGACGCGGAGTGGAGATTGTGGCCGTAACAAAGAACAACGCACAGGTTCTGAGTTGAGGATCTGGCCTTCAGCGGACGAGCTTTTGCAGCAGTTGCTTGCCTTCCGATTCGCTCAGCACGTGCTTGCGCATCAGCGTGATAATCAATTCATTCAGCACAAACCCTGGTTCTGCGCTTCGGCTAACCTCGTGAACAGGCTCGCGCGTGAGTGTTTCCGCCGGTTCCTGTTCGTCCAACTCAGGTGGTAATTGCCCGCTGAGACGTCCTAGCCATTTCTCGAGTACCCAGAGCTGATCCGGCTCAACGGTCGTGAACGCCAGCCCCATTCCCATGCCAACAGCTTCGTATACGACGCGCGCTCGGCCTTCAAAGCTCTTGCCCTCTGACGTGACCCGCAATGAAACAGTAGTCCCGACTGGAAACGTGCTGACCGTGTCAATAAAACACCCGCCGCGTCCCAAATCCGATGTTCGCGCGGAAAGTCGCGCGGCCGCTTCCAGATCCATCACATCTGCCGATGCCGTAAAGGGATACCGGACGCTGGCGCGCCGCTCCTTCACCGGCATTTCCATCAATTTCGCGGCTTTTAGATTCGTAGCCATTTTCGCGCCCCACGATTCTTAATGTGCAAGAGACGGGCCATTCCTTCACACGCACAAGCACGCACGCTCGCTGTGCCTATGGTAAATTCCCACTATGGAAATTTCGCGTCAGCAAACTGTCGACTTGCTGAAAAACTGGAAGCGGACACAAACTACGCTTGGCCTGCATTTCGCGGCACGCGGCGGAACTGCCGGTTCAACAATGCTCGCCCGCATCACGGAAGTTTCCTCGCGCATCATTTTCAAAAGCGACGCGGCGGCGCTCTCTTTCGGACTCTACAAGGCTCGTTTTGCTCTCGGCAAAGTTC
>JASHRN010000167.1 GCA_030037335.1 Candidatus Acidiferrales bacterium
AAATTTCGTACTATCGGGACACAGGAACATTTCTGAGGCGCAACGGCCGCTGGCAAGCGATTGCATGGCAGGCGACGAAAATGCCGGAGAAGACCGCTTCGAAATAGCGCTGATCTGACGCGAGCCTTTCACGTTCACTGAGCTTCCCTTCCCCATAAGCGACTGCACGAAAAAACTATCAGAACGTCTGTATCGACTGGTTAAGCGGCCGTAGAAACGCTGTTGCTGTGAAATTCGAATTGGGGTCGCGGTCGAGCGGATGAGGATTAGGCGGGGAGTGCGAGGCTACGGATTCAGCAGAAGATTGGCTGGGAGGCTAGGAGTCGAACCTAGAGTCTTCTGGTTCAGAGCCAGATGTGTTGCCAATTACACCACCTCCCAGCGGATGAGGCTTTAGCAGTTTACCGTAATTGCGGCGGGCGCAAAAGTGGTGGTGCGAAAATGAGCGGCGCGGTAACTATTGAGATTTTCTGCGGGCCGTGACGTGCGAAGTACCCGCTCAGACTAGCGCCGGCGTTTTAAGAACGCAGCATTCGATTCCAATAAAACTGAAGCGTTCCGGAAAAACAAAAGCCCTGGGTTCCGTTACCGGAGACCCAGGGCCGGGAAGGCGTTCTTCGGTTGCCTAGAAATTCAGACGCAGGCCGAGTTCGATCCAGCGAGCGCTGTTGGTGCGATTCGCGGGAACGAAGGTGCTGGTTATTTCGCCAAAAGTCTGCGGGCTCTCGAGGGACAGGAACGGGGTTTCGAAATTCACGTTATTAAACACATTCAAGAACTGAGCGGAGAAATTAAGCCCAATATTCTCGCGGATCTTCGTGTCTTTACCGAGAGCCATATCCATGTTCCACATGGGCAACCCGCGAAAAGGATTGGCGGAGCCGTCGCGACCGTCCGTGGCAAGATTTATGGGACGAACGTCCGCAAAGGCCGCCGCAGGATTGGCGAAGACGTTAAGGCCGGTTCCGCCCGCCGACGGAGCTGTGGCAACACCAATGCCGTTCGACCCGACCACGCCTGAGTGGAGTGAATTGTTGAGCTCCGACGTTGGAACGATGGGAATCGCCGGAACGGTTGAGCCAAGATCAATATTATCACCCCAAGTATCGCCGCTCTCGGCGATGGTCTGCGGAAGGCCGGAATAAGCCTCGAAAATACCGGACCAATACCAGCCACCCACGACCCTGTCGAATCCATTATTGAAATGGAGCAAGTGCCCATTACCGAATGGAAGCTGGTACACATAGTCGGCAGTGAACAAGTTTCTTCGGTCGTAGAGCGACGGACCGTAGCTGGCATTCGGGAAGTAGCTATTCAAGAAATAGCTGGCATTGTTCTGGTTGACGAGCGACTGGTCCAGAGACTTGGACAGTGTGTAGTTAACTTGGAAGGTCAAGCCCGCTGACGTCTTTTTCGTCCAAGTGACGATAAAACCGTTGTAAGTTGAGGTCCCCTCGTAAGTTCGGAGTACCGAGGCTATCGTCTGGAGGTTGTCATAGGGCAACTCCCCGATTGAGCTCCTATACAAATCCATGTTTTCGAAGAGAAGATAGGTATCGCCGTTTACAAAATCAGGTGTGAAAGCAGAAGCCATGCACGCCGTGTTTGTTTCGCTGGCACCGCAGGTGGAACTTGCAAAATTCGGCCCCAACTGATTCTCGAACCAGGGCTGCGTGGCTATCTGGGATGGGTTAATACCATTACGCAACGCACCAGCAACGGTGTCGAATGCCTGGGCAAAGCTCTGGCCAGAGGCCGCATCCTTGAAGAAATAGGGAGTAGCGTTGATATCCACGGAGGTAGGCAGCCGGTAGCCCATGTGCCCGATGTAGCCAACCTCCAACAGCATGCCATGCGGCAACTCGCGCTGGATTGTCAGATCGAAGTTGTTGGTGCGACCGACCTTGAAATCGGGATCATCCTGGAACGAGAAACCGGCTCCAAATGGGGAAGAGGGAACAACAGGATTGGAAATTGCGGGAACTGTCGGCACGGGAATCTGCTGGCTGGTCACGCCCACGCGGAAATCACTAGTCGCGGGATTCGTGCAGAAGGCCCCCGAAGGTTGCAGGCAGCCCGGCTCAATACTTTCGGCGGTTTGACCGAAACCTACTCCGAGCATAGGGATCACAACTGATTCAATGGTCGATGAACGATCATAGACCATAGAATAGCCTGCGCGTATTACCGTGGCTTTATTGCCAAACACCCGGTTTAGGGCACCGCTATTAAAAGTTGGGTTCCAAGCCAGAGAGACACGCGGCGCCCAGTCACCCCAATCGGTGTTGTAAACGGAAGAGTGTGCGGACTGGACGGGCAAGTACGCCTCCGTGGGATTGAAGATTTGGCCTTGAAGAGCAGCCTGCATCTTGGCATTCAAGTATGTGGGAGCCGTGATGTCTTGGCCAGTAACGTCGTTGATCAAAATCGTTTGACGTCCCTCGCTGTCGGACGGCGGGGTCTGCCAGCCATAGGCAAGCCCGTAGCTGAGCGTGAAAGAGTTCGTCAAACGCCACACATCCTGACCATAGAAATAGAACTGGTTCTGGACGGTGTTGTTGCTGAGGGGCGTTCCGAAAGGAAGCTGACTCAGGGAACCATTGCGAACGGCGAAGATGTTGGTGTTATCGATAAGTCCCAACGCTCCGGCATACAACTGGTCCCACTGGGCCAGCGCACCAGGCTGCAAGCAATTCGTAATTTGGCCTGAGCTGCAGGTCGGCGGCGCGTCCGCAGCTGGAAGCGTCAGGAAACTGCCCAAACCACCGCCCTGCGGGGAATCTTCTATCGCTATCAGGGAAGTGAGTCCGCCGACTACGGTATCGGCACGATCGGTGAGCAACGGCAAGTGACGGTCGTCAGTGCCGAATTCGAGAGTATGTTTTCCCTTAGTCCAATCAAACCCATCGGTGAATTGAACGCTCTTCTGGAAGTAATCCTGGAAGCGTGCGTTGGTCGTATTGTTTTGGATCGGGGCGGCAACTAGATTCTCGGCGGGGTTAAGGGCGATGAACGGATCGGAGGATACTCCGGAGGCTGTACCGGGGAGATTGAATTGCGCCGCAGACTGGGCCGGAGTTTCCACCTGCAAGTTCTGCCAGTTTCGCACCCAGCCGAAGCGGAATGTATTCGTCAATGTTGGCGAGATGAGGGTGGTTAGCTGGCCGGTGGCAACGACTGCTCGTATCGGCGAAGTGCTCGGGCTGCTCGGCGTGCCGTTGAGAATGCTAATTTGATCGAGATCATTGCCGATGCTGCGCCAGTAAGAGTAGCTGCCCGAGAATCGCCACTTGTCGGTAAAGTTGTGATCGAGACGGAAAACGCCAAAGTCAGTATCCAGCGGCGTAGAAATAGTCCCCCGGTAGCCGACTTCATTCAGGCCATCACCTCCCGGAGCATTTCCTGCCGCTGGGTCGAGGCCCCAAAACTTCTGTATAAGTGGACTTATGCCGATGCCTAGAGGATCGCAAGCGCCGGTTCCTGCGCCGCAAAGGTGGGAGGTGGCCAAGTTGTACTGCACAGGATTGCCACCCTGACAAACACCGTTGACAAAACCGTTCGAACAATCGTCAAACGTAAGTATGCCCTGCTTTAATGATGTGGTAGGAATGTTCTCTGTGAAAGTCGTGGACTGCGGAAAGCGATTGAATTCGTAATTGGCGAAAAAGAACGTCTTGTTCTTGAAGATCGGGCCGCCAAAGCGAGCGCCCCCGCGGTTGTTTACAAGATGAGGTTCCTTGATGCCGACAGAGTTGAGATCCCACGAATTGGCATTTAGCGCGCTGTTCTGCGTATACCAGTAGGCTGAGCCGTGATACTGGTTCGTGCCGTGCCGAGCGAGCATATTGATCTGCCCACCCGAGCTACGGCCGAAGGTAGCGTTCGGATTGGTGACTCCGACGTCCGTTTCCTCCACGCTATCGATGTTGACGGGAATCCAAGTGCCATCGCCGACGAGATCATCGCTGATGTCGATGCCATCGAGCGTATAGGTATTCTGGTCATCAATTGCGCCGGAAAAGCGTGGCTGAGGCGTCGGGAAAACTTCGGTGCCCGGAGAAACCGAAGGCTGGATGGTTATCAATTCTGTGGCCTGGTGATTCAGCGTAGGAAGCGCCGCCATTTCCTGCTGCGATACAACGCCGCTGACCTGGGCGGTGGTCGTCTCAAGTTGCACCGATGATCCGGCTTCGACGGTAACGGACTGACTGACCTCGCCGACTTGCATGGTGACGTTCACGGTGTAGCTCTTGGCAATATCAACGATGAAATTCTGAATCGTTGCGTTCTTAAACCCTGACTTCGTGACTTCGACGCGGTACGTCCCGGGCGTAACGGTCGGGAACGTGTACTGACCAGACCCGTTGGACGTGACTGTGGTCGATACACCCGTAGCCACATCAGTCAGCTTAACCGCGGCACCGGGAATCGCAGCGTTGCTCTGATCAGTGACGGTGCCTACGACTGTGGCGGACGCGGCCGTTTGGGCGTGGGCTGCGGGCGACAGAAGGAATCCAGCAAGAAAAACCAGCAGGCCGAGCAAAAGCGCAAGTCGTTGTCTCACGTTTCCCTCCTGAACTCATGTACAAAGGAGCCGAAAAGCGGAACCCGAACGAAAATCTCAGGCCACGCGCCGGTGGCCAATTCATTGCTTTTGGGAAAGCGCGCTTATACTTTATTCAAGACAAAGTGTCAAGCAGTCAGCGGCGCTTCTCTTGGACAGAAGCGCCGCCATAAATCGCTTGATTTGGACTTTCCCCCGGGCAAATCGCTGAAAAGATATTGGCACGGCGAATGCCATTCTGAATGTCGGCTCGAGGTGCAAGCGCGCACTCAAAATAAGTGACTTAGTGGAGTGCCGGATGGTAAGCGGAAAAGATCAAGAGGCAAATATCCGAAATCGCATAGCAGAGCTACAGTAAATCATATATTCAGAGGCGAATTTCTGGTCGAAAACCGCGCCTCAATTTCCACTTTCGTCGTCGAATTGGCTCCAGAGATCGAAAAAGTCTGCTTTGATTCGATCAAACTTTCGCCCCGTGTCCGCTTCTGTTTTGGGCATTTCGGCATCGACATCCGCCTTGTGGAGTATGCCTCGCTTCTCCAGAGCGGAAATAAGGGCATCCTGGCGAATGGAAATCTGAGCGACGAGCGCGAGCAAAGCGATGATAGCTTCCATAGTCGGGACCTCCTGAGCACACGCGCGAATGCATCGCGCCTTGAATTGAAAGATGAAAGGCGATGCGGTGGGCGTCACAGCTTCCGTGTGCGGTCCAAATGGGTGTGAAGGAGCCCAGCGAGTACCTGTCCATCGGTACAGCACCGTAAAAATAAAGTCCAGTACTATTGCACTGCCCTGCGCGCCGACCCAAAATTTCTAATTGAGGGTAGAGCGCGATGGGCAGCCTTACGACAGAAATACCGGGTTCCACGGCGGGGACAAAATCCAAGCGCGGCGGCGCGGACACACTCGAAAACGAAGCGATCGGCCTTGATGTTGCCGTGCGAATCCATGGCTCGCAGGTAACAGCAGTGGTCCTGGACACGACCGAACACGTCGAACCATTCGAAGAAGACACTTCAAC
Source organism: Candidatus Acidiferrales bacterium (assembly GCA_030037335.1). Taxonomy (GTDB): domain Bacteria; phylum Acidobacteriota; class Terriglobia; order Acidiferrales; family UBA7541; genus DAHUXN01. The sequence goes on from JASHRN010000167.1 coordinate 5,586, forward strand.
GATGATCGTGTTTCCTCGGGGCGCGGTCGTGAAGCTGAAAGCGCGTGTGCGCACCGGACACGCCGTAGTCCTCACCAACCTGGCCACCAAGCAGACGGCGCTGTGCAGAATCATTCAGGTGAACAGCACGACGAACGCCGCGCACTATGTGAAGCTTGAATTCAATCAGCTGGAGCCTGGATTCTGGGGTCTTCATTTCCCTTCGGATGGCCCTTCGAAAGCTCCATCACCCGCGCAGGAAGAGCGTGCGATTACGCCTACGACCGTTCCAAGCGCGCCTCCGGCTGCACCGCTGAGTGCGTCGCTTCCGAAGGCCGCATCCGGAGAATCGTTCGAAGTAAAGACTCAGCCGTCACCCGCGCCGCTCTTGCCGCGGACTGAACCTAAGCCTTTCGTGCGAGAAACCCCCAAAGAGCCGCCAAAACCTACGCCGCTCCCGCTGGACTATGGAGCAACCGCAGACGTTCACATGAACAACGAAGTTGTTCCTTTGGCGGCGGTGCCGCCGAAGAGAGCGCCGACCGCACCAAAAATCCATCCGCCTGCTGCACCGCAGCAGACCCATGCGAATTCCGCCGCTGAAGCGCCGATATTCGATTCTCTTTCCACCGGCGAGGAGATATTTGGCAAAGAGACGTCGGCTGGTGCGGTTCAAGAATCAATTTTCGCAAGGACAGATGCAAAGACGCAGGCAGTTGGGCACCAGCTT
>JASHRN010000168.1 GCA_030037335.1 Candidatus Acidiferrales bacterium
CAAGCTCGGGTACCGCGTGATTCTTGCAAGGGATGGCCAAGAGGCGGTGGAAAAATCGCGTGAATGCCACGAAGAAATTGCGATGGCGCTGCTCGACGTAGTAATGCCGCGAATGGGAGGACCAGAGGCATACGAAAACATCCGTAAGTTCAAGCCGGACTTGCCGGTGATTTTCAGTTCGGGATACTCAGAGGAAAGTGCGTCGCTGGCATCGCTCGTCTCCAATGGAGCGGCGCTGCTGCAAAAACCGTACGAGCCGAAGACGCTGGCGAGAAAGGTTCGCGAAGTGCTCGACCGGAAAGCGGGCTCGAAAACAGTTGCGAGCCGCTAACGCAGAGGCGTCAGTCGATGCCGTGGATGCGCATCGAGACGAGCTGATCGATGGTGAGATTTTGCATGCCGCGGGAGCGGAGATCGGAAATGTATTCCGGAGAAACGCCGTGGATGCACATGGAAACGAGCTGATCGGGATCAGGATGATGATAGCCGAGCTTGTCGAGGGCAGCGACGAATTCAGGCGAAACGCCATGAATGCGGAAGCTAATGAGTGTGTCGGAGTCCAGATGCGTGTAACCGAAATGGCTGAGCTGGGCGATGAAATCGGGGGAAACACCGTGAATTCGAAAAGCAATCAACTCGTCCGGATCGAGATGGGAGTAGCCGAGCTGATTGAGCTGCGCGACAAAGTCGGGCGAGACGCCGTGAATGCGAAAGGCGATGAGCTTCTCTAAATCGGTATGCGCGTAGCCGACCTGGGACATTTGCTGTATCCATTCAGGAGTTGCGCCGTGAATACGGAGAGCGATGAGCGTGTCCTCGTCGGGCGAATATCCCTGCTGGTGAAGTGAGCGAACCATTTCGGGCGTGACTCCGTGGATACGGAAGGCGACGAGCTTGTCGCTATCGGTGACGTTGAGGCCGGAGGAGCGCAGGTCGTCGATGAATTTTTTGTCGACGCCGAAGATGCGAAAGGCGATGAGCTTGTCGGTGTTGAGGCCAGTGATGTGTTCGGCCTTCATCTGACGCGCAAAATCGATGCTGACATCGTGAATGGCCATGGCGAACTGCTTGTCGGCGTCGATGCCGTCAAAACCAAGCGCGGACATTTTCTGCGGATAGCCAGCGTCGGCGAAGAAGTGGAAAATACCGGCGCCTTCGCCATTTTCGAGGAAGCCGTCGCAGTCGAGGCGGCCCGCGTCTCGCGTGATCGTAAATTTCACGTCGTGGCGCGCGGTGTTCGAAGTATCGAGCCCCTGAAACGAACTGAGCGGCCAGTCGGTTTCATCTTGCATGTGGTGGTCGGCGCGGGAGACGGTGAGCGAAAAGTCCACGTAACCCGCACGGTCGGAGTGCATCATGGCCCACGTGCCAGAGGGTGATTGAGCGCGAGCGATTTTCGCGCCGCCGAAAATGAGAAGGGCGCAGGCGGCTAGGGCGGCAGAAAATGGAGTGAGTGTGCGGGGTTCGCGAGTCTTCGATGACATGGCCGGTCTCCTCTTTTCAAACAAACGCTTGCCAGGTTAGGCTTCCGATTCAAAGCTTCAGAATCAGAAAACGCCCTTCCAGAAATACTTCTTTCGAGGCGAGATTCTTCGTCGGGCGGAAAATGCCCTCCTCAGAATGACACCTTAAAGAGAACTGCAGGGCGGGCCTAAACGCCGCCACACTTACCAACACCCGCAGACCTGCAAAATGCGCAGATCTGCGCTACCCAAAATCAGAACACGCCGGCTTCCTTGAGATCGATGAGTTTGTCGATGGTCAAGTCCTTGAAGCCGTGACTGCGAACTTTGTTGACGAAATCGGGCGTAATGCCTTCCGCCCGCGCCTTGATATAATCATCCACGCTGAGGTTCTGAAAACCCGAGCTTTGAAGTGATCTGACGTATTCCGGCGTCACGCCTTGGAGGCGCAATCCAATCCATTGGTCGCTGTCGGCGTTCACGCCCGCAGCTCGCATTTCTTTCACGTAATCGGGAGTAACGCCTTCGATGTGCATGCCAATCATTTGATCGTTGGTAGCGTTGATGCCCGCAGCTTTCATTTCCTGAATATATTCGGGAGTAACGCCCTGCACTTTCATTTCCAGCATCTGATCGAGGTCGATTTTGATGCCTTCTGCAACCATTTCCTTCACATAATCCTGTGTAAGGCCTTGCACTTTCATGCGGATCAATTGATTGATATCTGCTCGAATGCCCGAGGCGATCATTTCCTTCACGTACTCAGCGGTGATGCCTTGCACCTTCATGCGGATCAGTTGGTGAGCATCGGCATTAAGGCCGATTGCCTTCATTTCCTTCACGTACTCCGGAGTGAGACCTTGAACTTTCATGCTGATCAGCTGATTGGTGCTCGCGTCCACGCCGATGGCTTTCATTTGCTTGACGTAATCCGGCGTGAGGCCTTGGACTTTCATGCTGATCAACTGATTGGCGTCAGCGCCGATACCGATAGATTTCATTTCAGCAATGTATTCGGGCGTGACGCCTTGCACTTTGAAACTGATGAATTGGTTCGCGCTGCCGTCGACTCCCGCCGCGCGCATGTTGCGAACATATTCGGGCGTGACGCCCTGCACGCGCAGGGAGATGAGCTGATTGATCGTGGGATTGAAGCCGGTCGCGCGCATGTCCCTGACATACTGCAGATCGATGCCTTGAACACGCATGGAAATGAGTTCGTTGACGCTGGGATGGAGGCCAAGAGCTTTGATTTGCTGGATGTATTCGGGAGTTACGCCTTGAACTTTGAGGCTGATGAGCTGGTCGGCGGTGAGATTGTCGTAGCCCTGGGTTTTCATCTGGTCGACGTAAGAAGAGGACGATGTAGATTGGCCTTCCTGTTGTGGTGCGGCTTCGGTTTGGCTTTGCTGAGATGGAGAGGATTGCGCGGCGGCGGAATCGAGAACTGCATGAAGGGCGCGAGAAGCCATTGCGGTTGTCATACCCGATGCAGAAGAAGCAGAGAGGCGCGACGGAGCGGCGGATGCTGATCCATGGGCTGATGCATACGTGGATGGATACAAAGAGCCGTTTATGTTCGGCGCAGAGGAGTGGCCCGCGGCCATGAGAGCGTTCGCTGCGAGCAATGCGCCTGCGAAGCAGAGCGCAGCGGCGGCGAATCCAGCAGTACGAATTCCATTGCGAGGCGAGGCGATGCCGAGCAAGCGAGCGACGCGGGCGACGAGCGGACTGCGGTTGGCGGCCATGGCGAGAGCGGGACGCTGGCGCCACTCTTCCATGAGCGTGAGGGCGCGAGCGTATTCGATGGGATTGCCGCAAACGGCGAGCGCGGCGTCATCGCAGCAATTTTCGCGTTCGGCGCGGATGCGTTTGTTCAGCCACCAGACAGCAGGATGATAAAAGAGCAGGGTTTCGGCGGCGATTTGGAAAAGATTAACGAAGCCATCGAGGCGGCGAATGTGGGCGAGTTCGTGAGAAATGACCGCGGCAAGCTGATCTTCGGAAAGGCCGCTGAGCGCAGACACAGGCAAGAGAACGATGGGACGGAACCAGCCGATTACGGCGGGGGCTTCGAGCGCGAGGCATTCACAGTAGTGAATGGCACGGTCGATGCGCATGCGGCGCTGAAGAGCGTGGCATTTTTCCAGAAGCGAAGCGGTGACGGGGCGCGTGCGATTGCGGCGCATACGCCCGACGACGATCAGGCCTCCGGCAGTTCGCAGGCTAAAGAAGGCGACGCCAGCGAACCAAGCTTCGACGAGCCACAGAAGCACGTCAGAATGAAGCGGCGCGGGCGAGGACGAAAGATTTGAGGAAGCGGGCGTAAACGTTGGAAGCGACGACAATATAGTTGAAGAAACTGCGCCGACATTTGCGCCGAAGTTACTTGAGGGATTTGCTGCGGCGGAATGATTCAACACAAAGAATGTAACGACGGGCGCGGCGAGCATCAGCGCAAGCGTTGAAAGGGCGACGATGTAGCGTACGGACGCAGCGCGGCAGGCGGACATCACTACGGCGCAAACGCCGGCGAGAGCGAGCCCCTGCCAGAGAAAATGCAGAAGCGTCCAGGCAAGAGCGTGCGTGAGCGAGGGTGAAATCCAAGAGGAGATGTGCATCATCGGATTCGCCTTTCGTGTTCGTCGAGCATGCGGCGGAGCTCTTTGATTTCTTCACGAGAAGTGGGACGGCCGGCCAGCGCATGAAGCATCAACTGCGAAGCGGAGCCTTCAAAGACGCGCTGCAAGACATCGCCGGCAAGAGCACGTTTTGTTTTCTCGGCAGGTTCGCAGGCTTCGTAGACATGAGCGCGCTGATCTTCATTGCGGCGGACAGTTCCCTTCTCCGTCATTATTTGGAGCAGTTTGAGGACGCTGGTGTAGCCGATGGATTTTTTCCCGCGCAAAGCGTCGTGGACTTCGCGAACCGTGGAAGGGCCGCGGGCCCAAAGGACGCGGAGGATTTCGAGTTCGGAAGCAGTGGGCTTCGGACGATGCGAATGAGAATTGCGTGTCATGCAGGAGCTTATACTACGAAGAGTTTCGTATTGCCAACGAAAATCTTCGTAATTCCTCAGGAAGGTGAACTGCAGATTCCTCGCTACGCTCGGAATGACAATGACGGGTTATGGGCCGGACAGGGGCAGACTTCGTCGGAATGATGATCAAACGGGTTTTGCGATCCCTTTAACGATTACTGTTTGGCGGTACGGGCGCGGAGGAACTCCTCGGCGCGAACGACGTCAGCGGGAACATCGACTTCGACGCCTTCGTAAGCTTCGGTTTCTGCCACGGCGATGCGATAGCCGTTTTCCATCCAGCGAAGCTGCTCGAGCTGCTCGACGCGCTCGAGTTCGCCGGGAGGAAGCGCGGGGAATTCGAGAAGGGCGTCGCGGCGAAAAGCGTAAAGACCAATGTGCTTGAAATGACGCGCGGCGACGCGTTCGCCGGCGTCGCGGACCCAAGGAATGGGTGCGCGCGAAAAATAAAGTGCATTGCCGTCAAAATCGGAGACGACTTTGACGATGTTGGGATTCATGATGTCTTCGGGCGTGGTGATGGGGACGCAGAGAGTGGAGACATGAATTTCCGGGCCGGCAGAAAGCAGCGCGTCGATGGCGGCATCGATGACTTCAGCGCGAATGAGCGGGAGATCGCCCTGAACGTTGACGTAAGCGTCGGCGGGAACGTGGATGGCGACTTCGGCGATGCGATCGGTGCCGGTACGATGCTCGGAGCGCGTCATGATGGCTTCGCCGCCGAAGGACTGCACGGCATCGCGGATGAGCGGGTCATCCGTTGCGACGACGACACGAGAGGCGCGAGCGCTTTGCCTGGCGCGTTCATAAACGTGCTGAATCATCGGACGACCCGCGATAGGAGCGAGAGGCTTTCCGGGGAAACGCGAAGAAGCGTGACGTGCCGGAATGACGATGATGACGTTGGAATTGGAATCAGAATTTTCAGGCATAAGCCGACGGCGGCTCGCTGAGGAAACTCGCCGCTGGGGAAACTTTGACACTTTTCTTCACAAGTGGCAAGGGTTGCGGTCCCGACGAAACACGTCGGGCCCTACACAAACATGCGGTATAGAATCCGACGTATTCAGTCAGCCCACGCGACTCCAGTCGAAAGGAGCAAGGAGCGCGCAGCGAGAGAACATGCGGGTAACGACCGAAGTAGTACGGAAGTAGTGGTACGCCCATGAGAATTTACAGTAGTTGAGCATTGCCGAATGCGTACTTTGCCTGCTTGCGTTAGGGCCGACTGGTGGTAAGATTCGCGGTAGCGATTTTCGGCTGCTGCCTCGCCAAGCCGCAGGGGGTTGAAATGAAGGCAGCCAGAGTGGATGCGGGCTGGATGGCCGCAGGCGCGATTCTTGCGATGGCGGCTTTGATGGTAATTTGCGGCCCGGCATACGCACAAACCACAGGGCCGCTGGTTTACAAACCTCCCCCGAAAGACAAAATCTCCAAAGAAGAAACGGTTCAGAAGGATGTGAATCTGGTGACGGTGAACGTGACCGTGACGGATCCGTACGGACGGCTGGTGACGGGCCTGGACCGGGAAAATTTCCGCGTGTTCGAAGACAACAAAGAGCAGCAGATCATGAGGTTTGAGGAAGACGATATTCCTATTTCGATTGGCGTGATTTTCGACGTCAGCGGGAGCATGGCGGACAAAATTTCGAAATCGCGAATGGCCGCAGTGCAATTCTTCAAGACCGCGAATCCGGCGGATGAATTTTTCCTGGTGGATTTCGCAGATCGCGCAGAACTGGCGACGCCATTCACGACGAGCATCGAGGAGTTGCAAAATCAGCTCTTATTCAGCGCGCCGGGAGGAATGACGGCACTGCTCGATGCTGTTTACTTAGGAATGAGCGAGATGAAAGGAGCACGCAACGCCAGAAAAGCTTTGCTCATCATATCGGATGGAGGCGATAATCACAGCAGGTACGATGAAGATGACATCAAACGCTTCCTGCGTGAATCGGATGTACAGATTTACGCGGTAGGAATCGTGGATCCGGATGCGTGCGACCGGACTCCGGAAGAATGCCAAGGACCGAGTTTCCTGCAAGGGCTGGCGGACATGACGGGCGGTCGGTCGTTCATCGTACACAATCTGGATGACCTGGGCGACGTGGCGACGAAGATCAGCATGGAGCTGCGGAACCAGTATGTGCTGGGATACAGGCCGGAGAACCACACAGCCGATGGAAAATGGCGAAAGATTAAAGTCAAGTTGCGCCCGCCGCGAGGATTGCCTCCGCTCACGGTTTATGCGCGATATGGGTATTTCGCGCCGTCGAGCTAAGAACCGCGCAGTTCCCCTTCCGATTGCGGCATTGGCCGCGTTGCTGGTGATAGCTTTTAGTGGTGTAAGCGTCTGGGCGCAAAATCCGGCGCAAATTCCCCCTCCGTACGGCACCAGCCAGAGTAATCCCTACACATTGAAAAAGAATGTCGACATGGTGCGGCTGCCGATCACCATAGTGGACAAAGATGGAAATTTCGTTGATGGACTGCAAGAGTCGAATTTTCGGATTCTTGAGGATAAGACGCCGCAAACGATTTCCGCATTCACGCATGCGGACATTCCGATTACGGTTGGGCTGGTGATTGACGATAGCGGAAGCATGAAATCGAAGCGAGCACGCGTGAACGCCGCCGCGCTGACATTCGTGAAGACGAGCAATCCGCAGGACCAAGTGTTCGTGGTGAATTTCAACGATGAATATTATCTGGATATGGATGAGGATTTCACGAACGATCCCAAGGTGCTGAGAGCGGCGCTGGAAAGGATTGATTCGCGCGGCGGGACGGCGCTGTATGACGCGATTTTGAGCTCGATGAATCATCTGAAGAAGGGCACGCGGGAAAAGCGAGTGCTGCTGGTGGTGACGGATGGTGTGGACAACTCGAGCGATCCTGCGCACACACTTTCGTACACGGTGCAGAAGGTCGAGCAGTCGAATGTGGTGATTTACGGAGTAGGTTTGTTTACGAGAGACGATGATTCACGGAGCGAGATTCGCCAGGGCAAGAAGGCTTTGCTGGCGCTGACGGAGGCGTCGGGAGGAGAGGTGTTCTTTCCGGACACGGTGGATGAAGTGGACGCGATTTGCAATCGCATCGCGCAGGACATTCGTTCGCAATACATGGTGGGCTACTACCCGAAAAACGACGCGAAAAACGGAATGTTCCGGCAAGTGAAAGTGGAACTGACGGGCGTGAAGGATAAGGGGAAGCTCACCGTGCGGACACGTCCCGGATACTACGCGCCGACGGGGGCAACTACCGCACAAGCCGTCTCAGGAAATTAGAAAGCCTCTGCAGGAGATGCGAATCTTGCGGGCCGACGAAACACGTCGGCCCCTACAAAAAGCCAAACGCAGATTGCCGCTGCGGCGGGCCGCCGAAACCCCTCGGCCCGACATCTGGCGGCGTAAAGCCGCCGCTACAACGGCAAAGGCAAAGGACCCATCCTTCGCAAAAGGCGCGAAGGATGGGATACCCGCCGAAGAGCAAATCCCTCCTCGAAATGACAATACGTGTTGGCGTGCTAATTCCAGTGATGGGAGTGCCACCAGATTTTCTGTATGTCAAATTTGGTTCCGCGACAGAGATAGATGGGCGTGTTCTCCTCCGCCATTCCCCACTGATCGTAGTGATCGAAGGCCTGCCATGAAGTGCAATTATCTTTAACGTCCTGAAAACTCCACTCGACGACGATCAGATTTTTGTACACGACTGGCGGCGGACCCCAATACCAATAATTTTGATGGCGTGAATAGGCGCGCGGCAGGCCGTAAGCCGGGCCGAAGAGGTCGACGGCGCCCGCTTCGCCGTAATTGCCGGCCCAGATGCCGGTTTCGGGGCGTTCGCCGGGCGGCAACGAATTGTAAATGTCCGCGATTTGGCGCACAAGAGCGCGCCAGCCGAATTGATCTGCGAAAAACTGCGGAAGCGCGCTGGATTGATGGACTTCTGATTTTGCAAAGTGCACGTGCAGAGCGTCGGCATAGGCAAGAAAACGCGGCGGGGAGAACACGGGAATGAAAAGTGGGACGAGAATGCCTCCGAGGATGATGACTGCGGTTGCGATGGCGGCTTTTGGCCACAAACGCGCGCCGGCCCAGCGTCGCCGGGCGGGCCAGCGCTCTATGGCGACAGCGCCTGCGGCGTACATCATCGGATAGATTGGCGCGACGTAATAATCCTTGCCGTGGAGGATGAGAAGCGTCGCGAAGAAAATCAGGAATGCGACGCCCAGCACGCGGAATTTCCTGCCGCTGCCCCACAGAAATGAAACGAGGCCGGTGATCCAAATAATCGCAAAGACAGGCTGCTCCATCATAATTTGCTGCCATATGAAAGCGAGCGGGCTGAGGACGACGTTTTTGCCGGAGCGGCGGACGTTTTCGAGGTCCTGAAGAGTCGGGAAATTGCGATGAATCTGCCAGATGAGATTGGGCAGGAAAATCAGCAGCGCGATGATGCCAGCAATCCAAATCCAAGGTTTCGCAAATTCGCGGCGAAGGCGAGTGAGTACAACAGCGAGAAAAATAGCGAAGCCGAAAAACAAAGTGGAGTGCTTGTTTTCGAGTCCGAGGCCCGCGAGGAGTCCGAACCAGAGCCACAATTTTGAATTGCCGGTGCGAATGATGCGGATGAGCACGTAGACACAACCCATCCAGAAGAGCGGCTCGAAGGAGTTCATGGAGAGCATGTCGTCGATGATGATGTTGATGGGAACCAGCAGAACGCAGAGGCCAGCAAGGGCTTGAGCGAAGCGATTGCCTCCGAGCTGGCGTGTGATGACGATGACGAGAGCGATCAGGCCCGTGCCGGCGAGCGCGGGAATGATGCGCAGCGCGGGCAGCAAGCCTCCCATGAGCAGCGCGACGCGCGCATAGACAGCGGAGAGCGGGGCCATGTCCACATAGCCCCACGCGAGATGACGGCCGCAGTCAAGCAGGTAGAGTTCGTCGCGGAAGTAGCCGTAGCGATGAAGGCTGGTGAAGGCGTGCAGAAGAAACTTGATGGCGCAGAGAGTGATCAAAACGCAGAGGGCCAGAGGCGGAAGGGATTCGGCAGCGCCGCCGCCATTCTGGGCGCTTGCGATGTGAGATTGTGGAACGTTGGTGGCAGACATGGGGCAAGAGTGTAGCGCAAAAGGAGTGATCCTTGGCGAGTGACAAGGTGCCAGCAGACATTAGAGCGAAGGGACGCTTCCCAAAGAGCTCAAGGAATAAAAGCAGATTCCTCACACTGCTCGCCAACAGCGGGCGACCAGGTTCGAATGACAAAAAATGCAGTCGTCATTCGTAACGCAAGGCAATCATGGGATCGACCTTCATGGCGCGGCGCGCGGGGATGTAAGTTGCGACAAAGGCGATGGCGACCATGGCGGCGATGGCAAGCGCGAGAGTTAACGGATCATTTGGCGTGAGTCCAAACAAAAGGCTTTTCACCAAGCGTGTGATCCAGATGGAGCCGAGAAGACCCGCAGCGACGCCGGCGACGAGGACAATTGCTGCGTCACGCATGACGAGACGAAGAATGGAACTTTGCTGCGCGCCGAGGGCCATACGGATGCCAATTTCGTGCGTGCGCTGCGTGACAACGTAAGCCATCACACCGTAAAGGCCGATCGCAGTGAGCAGGAGCGCGAGGCCGCCGAAGAAGCCGGAAAGAACGGCCATCAAATGTTCTTGCAGCACGGAATCATCGGCTTCCTGCTTGAGCGTGACGAATTGCAAGGAGGCGGACTTGTTGACGCTGGCCATGGCATCGCGCACAGCGGGAATGAGTGCGCCCGGTATCATGGCGGTGCGCACCTCAAACGTGGTGTCTTCGTCCACATTTTTCTGGATCTGCGATAGTGGGAAATACGCTTCGGGCTGAAAATCCTCGTCCAGCGACGTGTACTTCGTATCCTGCACCACGCCGACGATTTCCATCGGCTCTTTGGCGAGCATACCGCCTGGTTCGGCCAGTAAATGCTGTCCTATCGGGTTTTGCGTTCCAAAATAGCGCTGTGCAAGCAATTCGTTAACTACAACGACAGGCGTCGAATCCGCTGTGTCACGCGCGTCAAACGTGCGGCCTTCCAGCACGGGCGTCCGCATCGTCTCGAAGTATCCTGGCGTCACCCAGTTCAAGAAAGTATCCGGATCGACGCTGCTCGGAAGCGAATGTCCTGGTGCAGTCAGACCGCTATCCCATTGCCTGCCGGAAAGAGGCGTCATCCAGCACTGGCCGGCGGAAACGACTCCGGGAATCGCTTGTAATTTCGTGAGCATTTGGCGGTAAAGCGGGGCACGGGCAGGCTCGGCGATTCCTGCATTGTGAATGTTCGTTTCGATCATAAGGACATTGTTAGGGTCGAAGCCCGCATTCAGAGTCATCAGGTTGGTGAAGGTGCGAATGAAAAGGCCGGTACCGATCAGGAGAATCAAAGAAAGAGCGACTTGCATGGCGACAATCCAGCGCGTCGCAACGGACCGAGAGCGACCGCCGGACGCTTGCGCGTGACCTTCTTTCATGGCGGACATAGCATTGACTTGCGTGGAGCGCAGCGCTGGCAAAATGCCGAAGAGTAACCCGCACAGCACAGCGATGGCGATGGTGAAGATCAAAACGCGACTGTCCATCTTCAGATCGAGAAACACGGGTTCCTGGTTGGTCGAAACGAAGTGTATCGGCAAGGCACTGCCCCATCGCGCGAAGAGAACACCGAGGAGTGCCCCTGCTCCGGACAGGACAATGCTTTCCGTGAGGACCTGGCGTATCAATCGCGCTCGCGAGGCGCCAAGGGCAAGGCGGACAGCAATTTCTTTTTGGCGCGCCGCCGAACGAGCGAGCAAAAGGCTGGCTATGTTTGCACAGGCGATCAACAGAACCAGCCCGACAACAAACATCAGGATTTTGAGCGGCTGGCTATACTGTCCGCGCACGCCATAGAACCCATTGGTGCCTGTAGCACCGGGGAAAATGGCGAAAGTGTATTTTCGAAATATGTCTTGGTACTTTGCGGGCCAATCCTGCGGCACGACTGCGGCAAAGAGCGGGCCCGACAGAACTTTCATGCGCGAGTCGGCCTGCTCGATGGTCATCCCCGGCTTCCGCCGACCCATCATCAGCAGCCACCAGTCGTCGCGCACATCGAGCGAGGAGTCCTTGCCTTGCATGATCGCCTCGGCACAAATCGGAATGGCCACGTCCAGCCTTTCGCCAACGTCCGTGCCGGAAAAACCACGCTGGGCTATGCCGATAATCGGGAAGTAGTGGCCGTTAAGGCGAATCGAAGAACCGACCGTGGATTGCGCGCCAGCGTAATGCTCCTGCCAAAAACCATAACTGAGGACGGCGACACCGGAGCAGCCACGCACGTCATCTGACATGCTCAGCAAACGCCCTGCCGCCGGACGCACGCCAAGAACACTGAAATAGCTGCCGCTCGCGTACACACCTTGAATGTCGTTCTCTTCGCCACCGTCTGCGAGATCGAACGTTGTCGCACCCCAAGCAAACACGCCAGCAAGAGCATCCTGATGATCGCGCACCTGCTCCCAGATGGGATTGGTCATCGTTCCTCGCGGATTAGAAGAGCCCGGCGAGCGAAATTTAATCTGCACAAGTTGCTCAGGATTTTGCACGGGCAACATGCGGAGCATGACAGCGTCGATGAGGCTGAAAATGGCGGTGTTTGCGCCGATGCCGAGAGCGAGAGAAAGAATAGCGATGCCGGTGATCAGCGGAGTTTTGCGGAGGAGGCGAAAGGCAAAGCGAATGTCTTGCAGAAGCGTGTCGATGAAATAAGTGCCCCGGGCTTCGCGGGCTTCTTCTTTGCGGGATTCGAGGCCGCCGAATTGGGCGAGGGCGCAGCGGCGGGCTTCTTCGGGCGGCATGCCGGCGGCGATGTTGGCGGCGGTTTGCTGCTTGATGTGGAAACGAAGCTCGGAATCGAGCTGGGCGTCCTGTTTGCCCTTGCGAAATAAACGAGAGAGCCAAGTCATATGCAAAACCTCTCTGGCGTTCCTTCAAACGAATAAAACACAATTCAAACACAGCCGACTGTCGAAGCTAGATCCTTCGCTTCGCTCAGGACGACAATTCAAAAACACGGGCTGATGAAGTCGATCGGCCCCTACAAAAACTGCAAATGCAGATTCCTCGTCGGATGCTCGCCGCATCCTTCTCGGAATGACAACGTAAAACCAAAGGCGCGAAAGCAGATTCCTCACCACCGTTCGCCGAGGGCGGGCGACCAGGTTCCCTTCGTTCCTCAGGACGAGCGGAATGACAACAACCTAAAACCCAAAGGCAACGACAACGCGGGCGGCGTAAAGCCGCCCTACACAGTGCGCAGAATGAGCGCGACGGCGTCGGACATTCGTTCCCAAGTAGCCATTTCGGCTTCGAGCTGCTTGCGGCCCTTTTTCGTGAGTGAGTAAAACTTCGCTTCCCTGCCCGTTTCGGTGGCGCGCCAGTCTGCGCCAAGCAAACGTCGATTTTCGAGGCGATGCAGCGCCGGATAGAGCGAGCCCTGCTGCACCTGAAAATAATCGCGCGAGATTTGCTGGATGCGCTGCGAGATAGCGTAGCCGTGAATGGGACCGAGCGCGACGATTTTCAAGATGAGCATGTCGAGCGTGCCCTTGAGAAGTTCCGACTTTTCGTCGGATTTGCCTGGCGGCATTCGTGCACCTCTAGAAGTTCGACATATATACCTAGAAATGCTAGGCGTCAACAGAAAAGTGGTCAGTGATCAGTGGACAGTGGCCAGCAAGCTTTAGGCCCTGAGATGCCTGTGTCTTTGCAAAGGGAGTGGCCAGAGAATGAAGATCAAAGCAATTGCGAGAGGAAGCTGGAACCGTGGAGAAGTTTTGCGGCGGAGAAGTTTTCGGCGACGGTTTGGCCCATGTCAGCGAGCGTGGAACGCACACCGAGATTCAAAGGCAGTGACAAGTGATGAGTGGCGAGTGACGAGCCAGCGTCTTGAGCCGCAGACTTGGAGATTTGCGGCTGAGCTGAAACTGGGCTGGAATCCATTCGAGGCGAATAGCAAAGAATGGGAACGTATTCGCGGGAATGATCCGTCGTGGGATTTACTGGATCAGGGTCGCAGCCGTGGTCTGCGGTGATGAGAAGCAGGTCAGAATTTTGCAAGGAAGCGAGAAACGAACCGAGGAGCGCGTCGAATTCTTCGAGCGAGCGGGCGAAGCCTTCCACGTCTTTGCGATGGCCGTAGAGCATGTCGAAATCGACGAGATTTGCGAAGATGAGGCCGCTCGGCTGGCGCGTGAGAGATTCGGCGAGTTTGGCCATGCCGTCGGCATTGTTTTTTGTGGTGACGTAATCGGCGACGCCGCGGCCGTTGTAGATGTCGTGAATTTTGCCGACGCCGAAGACAGGGATTTTCGCATCGGCGAGCACGTCGAGAAGCATGGGGCGCGGCGGCTCGACGGCGTAATCGTGACGACGCTCGGTGCGGCGGTAATTTCCGGGCGAGCCGGTGAACGGACGTGCGATGACGCGGCCAACGCGATTTGGCCCATCGAGAAGTTTGCGCGCGATCTCGCACATTTTGTAAAGCTCGCCGATGGAGATGGTGTCTTCGTGCGCGGCGATTTGGAAAACGCTGTCGCCGGAAGTGTAGATGATGGGAAAGCCGGTGCGCTGGTGCTCTTCGCCGAGCTCCTTGATGATTTCTGTGCCCGAAGCGGGCTTGTTGCCGATGGTTTTGCGGCCGATGGCGCGTTCGAATTTTTCCATGAGGTCGCGCGGGAAACCGTTCTTGTAAACGGGAAAGGCCTGATCGAGCCAGATGCCCGCCATTTCCCAGTGGCCGGTAGTGGTGTCCTTGCCGGGCGAGACAGTAATTCCCTTCCCGAACGCGCCGGCGGGATGTGCGGGCGGATCGAGATGTGCGAGAGGTTTGATGTTAGCGAGGCCGAGGCGGACAAGATTGGGAAGATGCAAGAGGCGAGAGCGCGCGATGTGGCCGAGCGTGTCGCGGCCGAGGTCGCCGTAGTCGGCAGCGTCAGGAAGTTCGCCGATGCCGACGCTATCGAGGACGATCCAGATGACGCGCGAGAATGGAGCTTGCGGTGAAATGTGCGGCAGCCTCGACGAGAAATGTAGCACACAGGCGATTCACGGGCGATGATGCGAAAATGCAGATTCCTGCCTGCGGCAGGCAGGCTTCGTCGCCGCTCTTCGCGAAGCGAAGAGCAAATCGCTCCTCGGAATGACACTCAATCAATGGCCTTCGACGATTGCTACAGGGTGCCAGCGTTGCGGAGCATTCCGCCGTCGATGAAATGCGTGCTGCCGGTGACATAGCTGGCGTCATCGGAGGCAAGATAAACGGCGAGCTGAGCTACTTCTTCGGGCTTGCCCCAACGGCCCAGGGGAATTTCGGTGAGAATGGCGTTATTCAGTTTTGCGTTGCTCTCGACGTCGCGGTCGATGGGAGTGAAAATTGCGCCCGGACCGATATTGTTGACTGTGATTTGATGCGGCGCAAGCTCGACGGCCATGGTACGCATCAGCATGCGCAGGCCACCCTTGGCTGCGCAATAGGGAGCGTTCGTCGGCATGGGAAGATCTTCGTGAATGGATGAAATGTTGATGATGCGGCCGCCGGCACCCTGTTGAATCATTTGACGGGCTGCGGCTTGCGAGCAGAGGAAAGGACCGGTGAGATTCACGGCGAGGATGCGGTTCCATTCGTCGAATGGATAATCGACGACTGCGAATTTTTTCTCGATGCCGGCGTTGTTGACGAAAATATCGAGACGCTTGAAGGCTTTGACGGTTTCGCTGACCAGTTTGTTCACGTCAGCAGGTTTAGAAATATCCGCTTCGATGGCGAGAGCTTTCCCATTTGCGGCCTGGATGGCTTTGATCGTGGACTGGGGGACGATCGCGTCTCCTACATAATCGATGATGACCGATGCGCCTTCCTTGGCGAATGCGATGGCAATCGCCTGACCGATTCCGGTCGCTGCTCCTGTGACCACAGCAACTTTGCCTTGCAATCTCATTGTTGATCTCCCCACGGCACGAGATGACCTGATCGCTGCAAAAGCGACATTCCATAGAAGCACTCTTGTGAAGCGGCTGCAATGCCTGGAAATGCTGAGGTTTTCGCACCTTTTTGCATCTGAGGAGCGGCGGATGTGGCTTTCAGAGGCGATTTGCGGCGCACTTGCGCGGAGTCGTATAATTTCGAGTTTAGGCTTATGGCGACAAAACCCACAGGGCGGGCGAGCTCGGACTCGCGTGCACAGAGCCGCGACCATGCGAAGCAAACAGATACGAGCGAGGCAATGAACGCAACCGTTATGAAAACATCACCAGCTGCGGGGACCGCGGTCGAAGAGCACGATTCATCTCTGCAGGATGCCATCCGTGTGCGCGGAGCGCGCGTGCACAACCTAAAAAACATCGATTTTGAAATTCCGCACAATGCCATCACGGTCGTGACCGGCGTCTCGGGGTCGGGAAAATCGAGCCTTGCATTCGACACGATTTATGCAGAAGGGCAGAGGCGCTATATCGAATCGCTTTCGGCATACGCAAGGCAGTTTCTGGAACGCATCGAGAAACCGGACGTAGACGAGATGGCAGGAATCGCGCCGGCGATCGCGATACGGCAGAAAAATTCGACGCGCAATCCGAGGTCGACGGTGGCAACTTCGACGGAAATTTACGATTACATGCGGTTGCTTTTCGCGCGCGTCGGACGGACGTATTGCGTGGTGTGCGGTGAAGAAGTGAAAAAAGACACGCTGGATGAAATCGCTGAGCGTGTGCTCGCGCTGCCTCCAGGACATAGATTCTACGTCCTCTACAAACTGGAAATGCAACCCGAAGTGCCATTGCCTAAGCCGAAGGCGAAACGCACCGCACCTGCGGCGAATGCGGTGAAGCAGACGCTGGAAAATTTGCAGAAGCGCGGGTTCAACCGGCTGTATCAAGCCGGCCGCATGTATGAATTTTCATCGCCGGAGACGCTGCTGGAAGTGGATTTCGCGAAGCCGGTTTACGTTGTGGTGGACCGGCTGGCGCTGGGGCCGGAGATTCGGTCACGGCTGATGGATTCGATTGAGATTTGCTATCGCGAAGGGCGCGGGGAGGCGATCCTGGAATTCGTTCCGGAACACGAAACAGGGCAGGCGAACGCGGCACTCGAGCGGATGATCTTCAGTGAGCGCTTCGAGTGCAAAAAGTGCCGGATTTCGTATCAGGCGCCGGAGCCGCGGCTGTTTTCGTTCAACAACCCCTATGGCGCGTGCCCGCGATGCCAGGGCTTCGGGAACACGATCGACTTCGATCTCGACCACGCGATTCCCAACAAAAGCCTCAGCCTGGCGCAGGGTGCGATCGAGCCGTGGACGAAGCCGCGTTATCGCGAAGAAATGCAGGAAATGAAGCAGTACGCGAAAAAGGCAGGGATTCCGCTCGATGTCCCATTTCGAAATTTGACGGCAGCGCAGCGCGAGAAAATCATTGAAGGAGATTTCAAAGAGAAGTTTGCAGGAGTGAAAGGGTTTTTTGCGTGGCTCGAACGCAAAAAATACAAGCTGCACGTGCGAGTATTTCTGAGCCGATATCGAGGATATGCAACGTGTCCTGAATGCAATGGGACACGGTTGCGGCAGGAAGCGCGCGCCGTGCGTGTTTCGGGAAAATCAATTACCGAGGCCTGCAAAATGACGGTGGCGGAGGCGCGAAAATTCTTTTCGTCGCTGGAATTGACCGCGGGCGAAGCGATAGTCGCCGGAAAAGTGCTGGAAGAAATTCAGCAACGGCTCAGATTCCTGGACGAAGTGGGACTGGACTACCTGACGCTAGACCGGCTGACTTCGACGCTTTCCGGCGGTGAGTCGCAGCGGATTCAGCTGGCAACTTCTCTCGGCTCGCATCTGGCAGGGGCGCTCTATGTGCTCGATGAGCCGTCGATTGGCTTGCATCCGCGAGACACGCACCGGCTGATCGAGATTTTGAAAAGCTTGCGAGAGTTGGGCAATACGCTGCTTGTGGTGGAGCATGACGCGGAGACAATTCGCGCGGCGGATTACGTGATGGATCTTGGGCCAGGCGCCGGTGAGCATGGCGGGAAGATTATGTTCGCGGGAACGCAGAAGGAGCTTGCTGCGGACACACATTCATTGACGGGCCGCTACTTGAGCGGCGAGTTGCGCATTCCAATTCCCGCGGCGCGGCGAAAACCTCATGGCAAGTTCCTGAAAATCCTGAAAGCGCGGAGTCACAACCTGAAAGAGATCGATCTGATGATTCCGCTGAACATGATTGTGGCGATTACAGGCGTTTCCGGGTCAGGCAAATCGACGCTTGTATATGAAGTGCTTCATAAAACGCTGCTGGCAAAACGCAGCGGCGGCAATTGGCGCGAGGCGTGCGAGAACATCGAGGGCGACGCGGCGTTGACCGCTGTGGAACTGGTGGATCAATCGCCGATTGGGAGGACGCCGAGGTCGAATCCGGCAACTTATCTAAAGGCGTTCGATGCCATCCGGGAAATTTTTGCCTCGACGCCAGACGCGAAAAAGCGCGGTTACACAGCGGGGCATTTTTCATTCAATATTCCCGGCGGACGCTGCGAGGCGTGCCAAGGCGATGGCATCGTGACGGTGGAAATGCGCTTTCTTGCAGACGTGGAATTGATCTGCGAGGAATGCAAAGGCACGCGATACAAGAGCAGCATCCTGGAGATACGCTATCACGGCAAGAATGTGCACGACGTGCTGCAAATGACCGTGCACGAGGCGCTGGCGTTTTTCGCCGGGTCGCCGAAGGTGACTTCAAAGCTCAAAGTGCTGGATGAAGTCGGCCTAGGATATCTGCGGTTGGGGCAATCGGCGTCGACATTATCGGGAGGCGAGGCACAACGCTTGAAACTCGCGGCGCATCTCACGCGGCAAGAGAACGCGGGGGTGCTGTACATTTTTGACGAGCCTACGACAGGATTGCATTTTGATGATATTGCCAAGCTGCTTGCGTCGTTTCGCAAATTGCTGGACAGCGGCGCGTCTGTGCTGATCATCGAGCACAATCTGGACGTGATTAAGTCCGCGGATTGGGTGATCGATTTGGGTCCGGAGGGCGGCGAGCGCGGCGGACAACTGGTGGCTTGCGGGACTCCCGAGCAAGTGGCGCGCAATAGTCACTCATATACAGGCAAGTTTCTCGCGCGCGCGCTCAGTGCGAATGGCCGCAATGGGAATGGCGCACAAAATCAGGCCGACCACCGCGATCACATCTCATGAAGCTGAAGACGCGAGCGGTTGCGATTTGCATCCTGGCGCTGCTCACGTCATTTTCCATTTCGCGAATGGCTGTAGGGCAAAACGAAACACGCACGCACGTGCGCGTAGTCACAGCAGAGGAGCAGGCTCTGCACGATCTGCTCGTTAAAGCCAAGAATGAAACTGATAACAAGGATTATTCCGCGGCGCAGGAAGACTACGAAAAATATCTGAGCCAGCGGCCGAAGGATGCAGCCGCGCATTTTGATCTTGGCTACGTTTACACCGCACAACAGCAGAACGAAAAAGCCATCGCGGAATACCGGCAGGCGATTGCGCTCGATCCGAAAATGGAGCAGGCGCAATTGAACCTGGGAATCACTCTGCTTTCGAACAGTCCAAAAGATGCGATTGAGCCGCTGCAGAACGTTGTTGCGCTGGATTATTCGTTTGCACGCGGGCATCTGTTGCTGGGGGTTGCGAAGCAGCGCAGCGGCGATACGGCGGCAGCGGAAAAGGAGTTGCTCGTTGCCGCAAAATTGAATCCAGATGATCCGGAAGCGCACGCGCAGCTTGGAAGAATCTATCTCGGAAATGGAAAAGCTACTGACGCGGAGGCGCAGTTTCGGGAGTTGCTGCGAATAAAGCCCGGCGACAGCGAAGGTGAGATGGGGCTCACAGATAGTTTGCTCCGGCAGAAAAAAGATGCCGAAGCAGTGAGCGCTCTCGAGGCTTATCTGAATGCGAATCCCAAAGATGAGAAGGCGCGGGTGATGCTAGCGTCGGCGCTGGCCCAGATCGGCAGGGACGATGACGCGCTGGCCGTGCTGGATGCAGCGGCGAAAGACGGCCCGGAAACAGTTGAAGCGCTCAAACTCCGCTCCGCGATCTACTATAAGAAGAATGAATTTTCTCAAGCTGTGGCGGCGCTGCAAAAAGCAGAGGCGATGGCGCCGCAAGACGCGGAGATTCATGCGAGCCTGGGACATGCGCTGCTGGAAACGAAGGACTACGGAAACGCCGTGCGCGAGCTGAGCGAGGCACTTCGGCTGAGCCCGAGCTCTACAGCAACCCTGCGCGATTTGATCAGCGCGGAATACCTGCAAAAGAATTTCGCGGCGACGCTCGATGCACTCGATGCACTTGCAAAGCGCGAGCCGCCGACCGCGGGCGCATGGTTTGTGCGCGCTTCGTGTTACGATCGAATGAACCAGCCGGAAAAGGCGCTCGCGGCCTATCAGACATTTCTGGCCATGAACACCGATCAGAACAGCAATCAGTATTTTGAGGCGACGCAAAGGGTGCGATTCCTCAAACTTCTTCTCAAGCAGAAAGGGCGCTGAGATGCCTGACGGCTTTTTGTCGGCTCTTTGCATGCTGGGTTTGATGATGGTTGCGCCGGCGCAGAGCACGCGGGTTCAGCGGGACCTTGCGAAAGACAAACTGAAATATGATCAGGCACAGAACGCGGTTGACCGCGCCAAAGCGCTCGGAAAGCTTGGCCATGAAGAATATGCTGCGGCGCGCCAGGCAGTCGATGCAGGAAAAACGGATGAGGCGCTGCAATTTCTGAAAGATTACGAGGAACAGGCTGTGGCCACACACGCGGCGCTGCTTAAGACGGGCGCTGACCCGGCAAGGAACTCGAACGGGTTCAGGCAACTGCAAATATCCGTGCGTGAGCGGGAGCGCGACTTGAAAGACTTAATCCGGCGGATTGGATTCGAACAGAGCGACCCCTTCGAGAAAGTCGGGAAACGCCTCGACGAGCTGAACCAGAAGCTTATCCAGGAACTTTTCCCGCACCGCGCGCCCAACAAGGAGACGCGCGACGAGACGCAGAACCCTCAGGAGCATCGGTGAAACATTCGAAGTTCATGGCTGCGATGCTGGCTCTTGGCTGGATCATTACGATAGTGATGATAATTCCCGCGATGGCACGCGCGCAGGAGCAGCCAGATTTTTTGAGCCCGGCAGAAGCAGACAAAGTGCGCGATACGCCCGACGCAAACGGCCGCATCAAGCTTTTTGTCGATTTCGCTGAGGATCGCCTGAAGAAGCTGCAGTATGAGTTACAGCTCACGACTCCGCAAGTGGACAAGCCGACCATTCTCAACGGACTGCTTCATGGATATTCAAGCTGCCTCGACGAAGCCGCTGACCGCATCGATGACGGCCAGCAAAAAGGCGCGAAAATTCGACCGGCGATCAAGGACATGGAAAAGCGTGGGAAGGGTTACCTGGAGACACTGAAAACCATCGAAGGCGCAAAGGGCCCGGAGCTTGCGTCGTACAAAGACTCGCTCGATGATGCGATCAGTGCAACTCAGGGTGCACTGAACACTGCAGCGAAAGCCTCCAAGGAATATGGCTCGGTTCCCATTCGGAGGAAGCAGTGAAAAGGCGAGTAGAGGCTTCGCGGAATGTGCCCGGCGGCGCGATACTTCTACAGAGAATGTATACACGGCTAAATTGCCAGGGCCGGCCTCCGCAATTTGTTGCCGAATTCTATCCGTATGCGAACTTGACGCATTCGATTCGCCTTCGGCAAGACACCGCGCACGTGCGCTTTTCGGATTTGCTGCGCGATGCACCGTTGGAAGTGATTGAGGCTGCGGCAGCGATCCTGCTGGCTCGCCTTTATCGGCGCACGGCGCCCCAGGAAATGGCGGATCTATACCGGAGATATTCGCAAGCGCGCACCACGCGTAACAAGCTGCATCTGGTCCGCAGAACACGGGCTCGACGCAGATTTCGCGAAGCACGAGGCAAGAATCACGATTTGCTGGCGCTTTTTCACAAACTGAATGCTGAATATTTTGAGGGAAATTTACCGAAGCCCAAAATCGGCTGGAGCACGCGGCGATGGCGCAGCCAGCTTGGAATTTTTGATCCGGCCCTCAATCAGATCGCGATCAACGCGGCGCTGGACCGGCCGCACGTGCCGGAGTGCGTGGTAGCATATGTGCTCTATCACGAAATGCTGCATCGCAAGCATCCCATCAAGCTCGCCAGATGCCGCCTGGAAGCGCATTCGCGGGAATTTCGCACCGAGGAGAAGAAATTCCGCGATTACCGCCGCGCGATGAAGTTTCTGAAACGGTTCGCCTGAAGAGCTACGAGCTTCAACGCGAGATCCCCGCGCACTGCGGGGCTCATTCACGATTGTCTTTTCCTGAAGCTGAATCGCCTTTCTTCATTTTGTCCTGCAGCTCAGCGATGCGTTTGCGGACTTTTTTCGATTCGGATGTATCGGGAAGGATTTTCAGATATTGCTGGTAATAGCGGATGGCGGTAGACGGATCGTGTTTTTGCTCATACGCTCGCCCAAGAAGCAGGCAGGGCTCGGCATAGTTAGGCTTGTGCAGCAGGGCATCTTTGAAGCGCGCGATGGCCCCATCGGTGTCGCCGCGTCTCATGTAGAACTCGCCGACTTGAACGTCGTGCACTGCAAGCATCGGATTGTAAGCAGCAGCCTGCGATTGCACGGGAGGCGGAGGCGGAGCGGGACTTGCCTGAGCAAAACAGGCGGGGACGCAACTGAAAGCAAGCAAGAGAACCGGAAATGGTGAACGTTTTGCTGACATTTTTTGACTTTTCACAGGTGACGCAGCCAGCGAAGCAGCAACTCTGCTAATATTACGTTGTCCCGCATCAATGCGCGAAAAACCGGCGCAACTGAAAGCATAACTCTCTTCCATGGATCTGCGCGAAAAGATTGCGGAATTCCCTCTCGCGCCCGGGGTGTACCTCTTCAAGGACGCTGCCGAGAAAATTGTTTATGTGGGAAAAGCCAAATCGCTGCGGCACCGCGTGAAATCTTATTTTCTGGCGGTGCGTCAATCGGACGCAAAAACCGGCTCATTGGTGCGAGAGATCGCGGATGCGGAATACATTGTCGTTGACAACGAGCGCGAGGCTCTGGCTCTCGAGAACAATTTAATCAAGCAGAACAAGCCGAAATTCAATGTTCTGCTGCGCGACGACAAAACTTATCCATACATTTGCTTCACGGCCGCTGAGGCGTTTCCACGGGTATTTGTGACGCGACGGCTGGAAAAAAACGGCTCAGTTTTCTTTGGCCCGTATTTTCCTGCGAGCCTGGCACATCGCATCGTGCACTTCATCAATCGCTATTTCGGAATTCCCTCCGAGAAAATGGAAATGAACCGCCCGCACGCACGCGCCTGGCTGGAGTTCTATTTGAGCCGCAGCCTGGGGCCACGCGAAGCGAATGAAACGCTGGAAGAGCGGTACACCGAAGCGGCGCGCGACACGCGCATGTTCCTCGAGGGACGGCGGAAGGACCTTGTTAACAGTCTCAGAGAGCGCATGCTTCGTGCTTCGGAAGAGGAGCGATTCGAGGCTGCCAGTGACTATCGCAATCTGATTCGCACGCTCGAAGATATGGACGAGCGACAGAAAATCGCCTCTGCCGCGGGAGAGGACATCGACGTGCTCGCGTGGTATGCGGAACCACCGCAAGTGGCTGCAAACCTGTTTCACGTCCGCAGCGGCAGAGTGGTAGACCGGCGTGAATTTTACTGGGAAAACCTGGAAGAGTTCGAGCCGGTCGAATTCCTCACTTCCCTGCTGAAGCAAATCTATCTGGACGCCAAGTACATTCCGCGTTTTATTCATGTGCCCACAAGCTTCGAGGAATGCGAGTTGCTGCAAGAGGTGTTCTCCGAAAATATCGGTCATCGCGTCGAGATTATCGCGCCGCAGCGCGGAGCCAAACGGGCGCTGGTGGATTTGGTGGAGACCAACGCGAAGCATTCCTTCAACCAGCGTTTTCGCATGATGAAACCAGCTTCGGAAGTCATCGCCGAAGCGCTGGCGGAAGCTCTGGAATTGCCCGAGCCGCCTAAACGCATTGAGAGCTTCGATATTTCGCACATTCAGGGCTCAGACACGGTAGCGTCGATGGTAGTTTGGGAAAACGGCAAGATGAAGAAGTCCGATTACCGCAAATTTATCATTCGCGGCAAGCCCTCAGATCTGGGTGCCACTACCCCAATATCCACAGATTCCCGGAATGTCGAAGATTCTCTCTTGCGCGACGATTTCGCCAGCATGCGCGAAGCAGTCACGCGTCGTTATCGCAGGCTCATTGAAGAAAAGCGGCCGCTTCCCTCTCTCGTTCTCATTGATGGCGGCGTCGGTCAACTGCACGCGGCGGCCGAGGCGTTGAATTCGCTTGGCTTGACGGCGCAGCCGCTCGCGAGCATCGCAAAAAAGGAGGAGTTGCTGTTTGTTCCGGGACGCGAAAGCGATCCCATTCGCCTCGATCACCACTCGCCAATTCTCCACGTCATTCAGCAAATTCGAGATGAAACGCATCGCTTCGCGGTCACTTTTCATCGCTTGCGCAGGGGAAAGAGCCGGGTGGCTACATCGCTGACGACCGTGCCCGGAATCGGCGAGCATACTGCCCGCAAGCTGCTGAAAAAATTTGGCAGCGTGGCACGCCTAAAACAAATGTCGGTCAGCGATCTGGCAGTTGCGTTGCCGCGCGCAAAAGCAGAGAAGCTGCATGAATTCCTTCACAGCAAAGCCGCCGAAACGCGAAAAGCTGCTTCATAATCCGAGAATCAAACTTTGGCAGCAGGGGCAAATGCAGCCCGGGTTGCTGAGCCCATCCGGCACCGTATGGGTACAGCGAAATCCTTGAGACACATACAGCTTACACTTGTTGCCTGCTCTCAGGGTGTATGCTACGTTGATGGGTTAGGAGGCGCGAGATGGCAGAGAACGTAGGAGCGAAAATCAGCTATTTCATCGTGGGTCTGGGGATTGGAACTCTGGTGGGCATTCTTTTTGCGCCGAAGTCAGGCGAAGAAACACGGGATTTTCTCGCACAGAAGGCCGACGAAGGCCGCGAGTACGCCCAAAAAAAAGCGCGCGAATTGCGCGAGCGCGCCGAAGACCTGATTGAGCGCAGCAAAGAGATCATCAACCGCGAAAAAGGCTCCCTCGCTGCCGCGGTGGAAGCCGGCAAGGAAACCTACCAGCGCGAGAGGACCAAAGCGCAGTAACGCGGCGGGAATCGAGAAAAGTTCATGGTCACGAACGGTTGGATGATCGCGATCTTCGTCGTCATTACCATTGCTGTAATTCTGCAGATGCTTTTTCTGGGCGGGATGCTTTTCGCCGTGCGCCAGATGAGCAAGGAAGTCCACCAAGTCGTCCATGAAATGCAGAAGAAAATGGATCCGCTGCTTTTCCGGTTCAACAGGATACTCGAAACCTCCGAAGACAAGATTTCCAGCATTGTTACCGACGCGGCCGAAATGACGCGGCTGGCGCGCGGACAGGCGCAAAAGATCGACCGCGTAGTGACGGATTCACTCGATCGCATGCGCGCTCAGATTATCCGCGCGGACGCCATTATCACCGGCACGCTGGAAGCCGTGGAAGACGCGGGATTGAAACTTCGCAGAACTGTATTTGGCCCGCTACAGCAAGCTTCCGCGGTGCTCAAGGGCATCCGTACTGGCATCGACTTCATTCGCGGCGAACGCAGCGCGCGCAGCGGCGGCGGAACGCAGCCCGACGAAGAATTATTCATTTAGCCTTGGTTTGCAAATCTTTGGACGTCACCTTCAGGCCATTGCGTCGAAGGTGTGGCCTTGTCTTACATTCCTGACACAGCTAAGATGCCGCTCCGGTACGGAACTTTTCGGCCCGTTTTTGCGTTTCATAGATTGAGGCCGAGCGTAATGTTCTGTGCGAGGAAAATGACGATTGGAAGCGGACGCCCAACTGGTCCAGCGGTGCCTCCGGGGCGATGGACCGGCATGGGAGGAGCTTGTGCGGCGCCACGCTCGTCGCGTCTACAACCTATGCTATCGCTTCACCAACAATTCGTCGGAAGCCGAAGACCTCAGCCAGGAAGTTTTTCTGCGAATCTACAAGACGCTTGCGAGTTACCGCACGGCATATGGCGGCTTTCCCACGTGGCTGACCAGCGTGACGCGCAACCTGCTGGTGGATCATTATCGCCGCTCGCGGCGGGATCGAATGACCGATGCGCTCGAAGATGTGCTCCCGGTAGTCGAGGAAAAGCATTCGCCGGTGCGCACGCCGGACAAGGCCGCGATGGCGCAGGAATTGAGTTCGCAGGTGCAGCACGCGCTTTCGCGCTTGTCCCCGGATTTGCGAGAAGCTGTGATCCTCCGCGATTTGCAGGGTTTGGAATACAACGAAATTCAGCAGGTGCTGTCGGTGCCCGAAGGTACGGTAAAATCGCGAATCAATCGTGGCCGAATCGAGTTAGCGCGCATTTTGGAGGAAATGGGGGTCAGGCCTTCGTAGGAGAGAGGATCGGAAAATGAGCTGGAGCTGCATCCAAGTCGAAGAGCGGCTGAGCGATTATCTGGATAACGCTCTCACGCCGACGGAGCGCGCGGAATTTCGCGAGCATGCAGACGGGTGCCCGCGATGCGCCCCGCTGCTCGCGCAGGTCAGCTACCTTGCCAAGAGCCTTCCTTCCCTGGAACTGGAACCGGCTCCCCCGTTGCTCGCTTCCAAAATTCTCGATCAGACGCTTGGCCCGCGCAAAGCGAAGCGCAACTGGCTGAGCTGGATTCCCGTGCTGTGGCAGCCCCGGTTTGCGACGGGGGCAGTTATGGTTCTGGCCACTGTACTGATCATTTTTCATGCCGCGGGTGTGAGGCCTTCGCAACTGACTGCCGCGGACCTCAATCCCGTGAACATTTTTCACTCCGCCGACCGGCATGCGCATCTTGCGTTTGCCCGCAGCGTGAGATTCGTAAATGACCTTCGCGTTGTCTACGAGATTCAGTCGCGCCTGCAACCAGCGAGCAACGCGCCTAACCAGCAGGCGCCTTCCACAACGCCTTCACAACAGGAATCCAAGCCCCAGAGCCAGTCTCAGCGCAGCTATGACAGCGATCGCCTCTCTGTTGCCGCTGCGCTTTTTGTGATTGCGCCGGGCAGGAGCGACCCATGAAATGCGCCGTCCATCCGGAGATTGACGCTGCCGGTTTCTGTCGCAATTGCGGCAAGCCGCTCTGCCAGCAATGCGCACGCGAAGTTCGCGGCGCGTTCTACTGCGAGCAGTGCCTCGCCAACATGATGGCTCCTCCTCCACAAGCGGCCGCCGGTGCGGCTCATTTCGCCCCGCCTGCGGCGGCTCCAACATATGTTTATGCGGCGCCTGTGGAGCACGAGGGACCGAATCCCGGGACGGCTTGCGCATTGGGCTTTATTCCCGGTCTCGGTGCGGTCTACAACGGCGAATACATCAAGGGCCTGATCCACGTGATCATTTTTGGCGGAATTATCGCGGCGCTCAGCAATGATGCGACCCCCAACGGGTTGCAGGCACTGCTGGGCATTTTCTTGGGCGTGTTTTACTGCTATATGCCCATTGAAGCCTATCGCACAGCTCGTGCCAAGCGCATGGGGCTTCCGGTAACCGGATTCTTCGGCGAAACGGCAGCGCCAATTTCTGCTCCTGCTGGAGATCCTGCAGGCGCTCAAGCTGCGCCGGTCCACCGGAATTACACCGGTTCAATTGTGATAATCGTCTTTGGCGTGATTTGCCTGCTGGCCACCACAGACGTTCTGAATTCGCATTGGATCGAGTACCTGTGGCCGCTGGTGATCGTTGCTATAGGCGTAGCTTTGCTTTTCAAACGCAGGGTCGTAACTTAGGAGGGTCTCAATGTCACGTTGGAGAAATTGCGGCTGCGCTTACTGCCGGACGCGCGGCCTAATATGGCCCGCGATAATAATCGCTGTGGGTGTGCTCTTTTTCATCGGGCAGTACAGCTGGCGATTTGGATTCGATCGCACTTGGCCTATCGTTTTTATCGTCTGGGGCGCAGTGAAGCTGCTTTCGGACACGGCGTCCACTGAAGGGCACATCGATCCCCGTACGCAATGGCAGCAGACGCCGCCTCCGACGCAGCAACCGCCGGCTCCTCCTTCCGCACCGCCGCCACTAAGCTGATGCCCTACTATTATCACCATCGGCGCTCCATCTTTGGAGGGTTGATCCTGATCCTCATCGGCGCGCTTCTGTTGGTGCATCAATTTCACCCTGAAATTGGCATCGGACCTTTTTTCGAAAGGTATTGGCCGCTGCTGATTGTCCTCTGGGGCGTTGCCCTGCTGGTTGATTATCTTTTTACGCCGCGTCTGGGAGGCACGCACGCCCCAGCGGTTGCGGGCAGCGAAGTTGCCCTGGTGATCGTATTGCTGATTGTTGTTGGATGCTTGGCGGGATTGGATTGGGTACATCGGCACAACTCTGATTTTAATTTTGACATGGACGACATGTTCAACCAGCCGTATTCGTGGAAGAACGACTTGCCTGCGGTGCCGATGAAAGCAAATGCCCCGGTCTTGATCACGACGGCTCGCGGCGACATCACGATAAATCCAACCAGCAGCTCTGACCTGCATGTGAACGTCGATAAAGTGGCGAATGCAGCATCGGAGGACGACGCCAGAAGGGATGCTGATAACGTCCAGGTAAAAATCACTCCTTCGGGCGGAGGATATCAGGTCAGGTCGCAGACCGCAGATTCGAGTTCCGAGAATTCAGACGTCCAGACAAACTTAAATGTGCAATTACCGGCTCAATCGATTGTCACCGCGCAGACTTCGCATGGCGACATCAAACTTGCCGGCATGAACGCGCCGGTCACTGTGGATTCACAAAGCGGCGATCTGGACATGCACGACGTTACTGGCGACGTGACCGCGACAATGAATCACGGCGATACGCATATCGACGCGGTGAAAGGAAACATCCGGCTCGACGGGCATGGCGGCGAAGTGGATTTGTCCAACGTCAGCGGCGACGTCACGATTCAGGGAGATTTTTACGGCCCTATTCGAGTCAACAACATTCAAAGAACGACGCGCTACACTTCATCGCGCAGCAACCTTACGGTTGGTCCGCTTTCAGGCGAAATGGAAATGGACTCCGGCGATTTGAGCGCGTCCGACGTGAATGGTAGTCTCACGCTCACGACGGAAAACAAAGACGTAACTCTCGACAACGTGAGCGGCCGAATTGACCTGACTGACAAGCGCGGAGACATCAGCATTCATTTCGCGCAGCCGCCGCACGATGATGTGCTCATCGCGGACGAATCCGGCAACATCGATATTACGCTGCCGGCGCACTCGAACTTTGTGATCTCGGCGATTTCGCGCAATGGGGATATTGACAACGCCTTCGAGAACGCGGGGTTGAAATCCGCAACTTCCGGCGAGACGACGATCCTCAACGGCACCTACGGCAACGCAGGACCACATATTACGCTGAGCACCACATACGGCACCATTTCCATCCATCGCGCGCAGTAGACGCCCCCCTGAGTGTCTCTGGCTAGTCTGAACATCCGAATCCGGTAGCACGCTCTGTGCATCAGTTGGAGCAGGCAAACTTGCTGGCAGAGCTAGCCATTTCATAACCGATCGTGGAGGGCAAATGATAGCCCGAATCTGGCATGGCAAAACAGAAGTGAACAACGCGGATGCTTATCTCGAATATCTCTTCAAGTCCGGGATTCCCGCCTACCGAGCAACGGCGGGCAACAAAGGAGCGTGGGTTCTGCGCAGGATTGATGGAGATACCGCACACTTCATAACGCTTAGCTTTTGGGAATCACGCGAAGCAATTGCGGCGTTTGCCGGCGCCGATATCGAGATCGCCAAGTATTACCCGGAAGACAAGAAGTATCTACTGGAATTCGAACCCACGGTGACACACTACGACCTGTTCCAATAATAGAGGAGGCCGAAACGATGAGCAAAGCCAACTCCAAGCGTCGTGCAAACCAGCTTACTTTTCGTTTGGCGCTTTCAAGAGACTTTCCAAGAGTTCAAAGAAGTTGGGGAAGGAAATGGCAACGCAATGCGGGTCGCGAATGACGGTTTCTCCCTCTGCGCCGAGTCCGGCAATTGCAAACGCCATGGCGATGCGATGATCCTCGTGCGGATCAATTGTCGCACCACGCAGGCGCCCTGCGGCACGTCCGCCGACGCGGATGCCATCGGGAAACTCTTCCACTTCAGCGCCCATTTTTCGAAGGTTCTCGGCCATCACCGCGATGCGATCGCTCTCTTTGACGCGCAGCTCTTTCGCATCGCGAATCTCAATTCCCCCCTCCGTGTAAGGCCCCAATGCGGCAAGCATCGGCAGCTCATCGATGAGCCGCGCAGTCAGCGCACCCGAAATTTTCCCGCCTTTCACGGGCGCGTGATGGACGTTGACGTCGCCAGTCAGCTCGCCATCGCGCGAAGCCAGCGCGACCACGGAGACTGGCGCGCCCATCGCGGCCAGAAAATCGAGAATGGTGGTCCGCGTTGGATTCAGCCCGACGCCCTGAATAATCAATTCTGAATCGGGAACGATAAGCGTAGCCGCGAGAAAAAATGTGGCTGCGGAGATATCGCCCGGCACGGCAACCTGCCGGGCCTTCAATTTTGGCCTGCCTTGCAAACGCACCGCGCCGTCTTGTCTGGTGATCGCCGCGCCCATTTCGCGCAAGGCCAGTTCCGTGTGGTCACGCGTATGCACGGGTTCGTGCACGATCGTTTCGCCTTCGGCGAACAAACCGGCAAGCAAGACTGCGGACTTCACCTGCGCGCTTGGCACTTTGGGCGCATAATCGATTGCGCGCAACGCGCCGCCCTCGATTTTCAATGGCGCAAACTCATCTTCGCGCGCCTCGATTTTTGCGCCCATCTGCCGCAGCGGCTCCATCACCCGGCGCATCGGCCTGCGCCGCAACGAGCCATCACCAGATATTTCCGCTAGAAAATTCTGCCCCGCAAGCGCGCCGGCAAGAAGCCGAATTGTCGTTCCGCTGTTGCCGGCGTCGAGCGTTTTTCGAGGCTTAGCCCAGCCAGACAGGCCTTTGCCTTCAATGATGATGCCGCTCCCTTTCTCCTCGATGTTCGCACCCAGCGCGCGCAGGCATCGCAGAGTGCTCTCGCAATCCGCCGACGGCGAATAATTGAAAATTTCGCTTTTCCCTTCTGCCAAGGCGGCCAGAATCGCGCTGCGGTGCGAAATGGATTTGTCCCCGGGAAGAGTCAGAATCCCTCGAAATGCCTTTGCCGGGCGGATGCGCCGCTTGGCCATGGGGAAATCTTAGCACGCCCGTCGGAAACAACCTTGCGCCTGCCTGCGGTGTCAAATGAATTGCGCGTTAGCAGATGCGAATAGGATGCGACTGCCAGTCGCTGCGATGGAATCAGGGCGCGGCAACGGCATTGCGCCGCTCAGATGCGCGGGTTAATATGAAAAGTCTTATGCGTCTTCGTTATGGTTTATTGTTCGCAGCAGCTCTGACTCTGCTGCTTCCCCTCTCGCTCTTTGCTGCAGACACACCCGCTATTCTTCCGTTAAGCGAAATCCATCCCGGAATGAAGGGCGTGGCATACACGATTTTCAGCGGCGACCAGGTCCAGCAGATGGACGTGACTGTGCTGGGCATCTTGAATGACGCCATGGGACCGAAGCAGGACATCATTCTCGTCGAGCTTTCGGGAGAGGATGTTGCGAAGGACGGAGTCGTTGCCGGCATGAGCGGAAGCCCCGTGTATTTCGACGGTAAGCTGGCGGGCGCCATTTCACTCAAAATCGGGACGTTCACGAAGGATGCTATTGCCGGCGTCACACCCATCCAGAACATGCTGGATATTCAGAACGCGATGTCTTCTCCCGTGCAGATTGCCGCAAATTCGTTGCCGGAGAATTTGCAAAATCCTGCCGCGGCACAAGCTCCCAATTCTTCCGAGAAGATCGCGCTCGGCGGGAATCAATTCCTCGTGCCCATCGAAACTCCTCTCGTATTTTCGGGCATACTGCCGCAAACACTGGATCGCTTCTCGCCGGACTTCCGCGCGTACGGGTTGGCGGCGATGGCGGGTGGCACAGTGCCGCCCTCTGCTGAAGATTCGCAGATCAAACCGGGCGACATGGTGGGAATGCAGCTTGTATCCGGCGATCTTTCGATGTACGCGGGGTGCACGGTCACGGCGATTATTCATGGTCGCGTATTTGTCTGCGGACATCCGTTCGAGTCGCTTGGTTCCGTCGAGATGCCGATGACGCGCGCGTACGTGGTGACAACATTGGCTTCTTCGCTGGAGTCCACGAAAATCATGAACACCGGTGGTGTGATTGGTACTTTCCTGCAGGATAGCGTGACTGGAGTCGTCGGCGAGCTTGGTGCCG
>JASHRN010000169.1 GCA_030037335.1 Candidatus Acidiferrales bacterium
CATCAGGTGATAAAGCTCGCGCGTGGGCCAGTCGCCGCCAAAGTAGCGCTTGATGAAGGAGCTGCGTTCATGGTCGATGGTGCGGATCAATTCCGTCGCTTCCTTCTCGTTCTTGCCAATCGTCGCAAGCCGCCGGACCTTTTCCGCCTCCGAGGCGTAAACGAAAACGTGGAAAGCATCGCTACGATTGCGAAGAATATAAGGGGAGCCGCGGCCCACGATCACGCAGTTTCCCACTGAGGCCACGTCTTCGATTACGCGATGCAGGAGCGCCACCATGCTGTCGGTGTCGAATCCAGGCGCATCGGCGAGAGGCATGCTGCGTTCGTAACTGCCGCGCGCAAAGACTTTGAACAGCCTGTGCAACAACGGGTCGCAGCGTTCGTCGCAACGCTGAGCGGCTTGCGGGTCCACGTTGGCGCGGCGCGCGATTTCACCCGTCAGGTTGGTGTCCCAGAGTTTCCAGCCCCGCCTTGCGGCCAGAAGCTCCGCGATTTTCGCCCCGCCGCTTCCGTACTCTCTCTCAACGGTGATAATTCGAATGACCATGATGGCTTGCCAACAGAGATGAGCAGGTTTAATGCCGGGTTACCGTTTACTCGAGCGACTTCGGATCCGAATGGTTCTTCGGCGAGTGGCGCTGAAGTGTGTCGATGAGCAACCGCGCATCTGCCGGCACTCCCACCGTGCCCTTCAGCACGATGTCCTTCGCATCGACCTTGTGCCCATAAACTGCTTCGTTTCCGCCGTTATCGGGCCGTAGCGTTGAGCCTTCGAGCGACACGCCAGCGAAGAGTCCGCGGGACCGCGAGTACGTGAGAATCTCCGCGCGCATGGTTGCATCGGTATCCGCAGCTGCATCGCGACCTTTCGGTCCCGCCGCCGCCGCTGCGTCCGCGCCCAACTTGACTTTGCTGGTCAGAATGGCGCTGGCTCCGCGCGCATTCATCACCAGCAGAACGAAATCGGTCGCTTGCCCACCAAGCTGAAGGCCTGCGCCGCCGCCTTCGAGCGCCATCATTGTCGGCGCACCCCATGGCCCCTGAAAATGAGCCCCGGAACGGCACGTCATCACCCCTCGCCCATAGCTGGCGCTGAACCCAAAGGCCACCTTCACCACCGATGGAATCACGATGACGCACTCCGCCTTATCCAGCAGGTCCTGCGGAATATCGTCGGGGATATTCAGGATTTCCTTGATCACTTGACCGGCGTTCTGCAGGCGCTGATCTTCCTTGCTGGCCTTATCGGCATGAGTGGTTGAACAGTTCAACAGGGGAGCCAAACCAACGAGCACGACCGCGATTACCAGGGTGAGCATTTTCCGCATGTGCGAAACCTCCTCGATCTGCGCCCATATTAGTAAATCCACCGCCTTCCGACAAGGACGCCCCGCTCAATTCGCATGTCTCTCTTGAATGACTCGCGCGAGATAGCAGCGACGAGGCAGTCTGATGGAATATAATCACGCCGCACGTCATTCTTGATTTCATTTAGAGATCGGAGATTTTGTGCGCCGGGAACCGATTCGCTCCATCGTTTTCACCCTGCTCATTCTCATCGCGTCCTCTCCAGCGTTCGCCCAGAAATCCAAAAAGAAATCAGTGCGCAAGCGCACAGGCATCGCTCAATTTCAAGAAGCGGTTGATGCAGCACTCACTGATCCCACGGCGCAAAAGGTATTCATTGGGGTGCTCATCGTCGACGCTGAAACAAAGCAGCCGATTTACGAGCTGAATGCGGATCGTTACTTTACTCCGGCCTCCAACACGAAGCTCTTCACTACCACGCTCGCAATGTCGTTGCTCGGGCCTGACTATCGTTTCCGCACCACGATTGAAACGCACGGTACGATCGATTCAGCCGGCCGATTGCGCGGCGATCTTGTGCTGGTCGGACGCGGCGATCCCGATTTCTCGAATCGGCGAATCCCCTATGATGCTGCGAATCCCATTGACGGCGATTCCGACAAGCCGCTTGGGGAGATGGTCGACGAGCTGATCGCAAAAGGGCTGAAGGAAGTTGATGGCGATGTGGTGGGTGATGATTCATATTTTCCTTACGAGCCGTATCCGGATGGCTGGGCGATCGGGGATTTGCCGGAAGATTACGGCGCAGCGGTTAGCGCGATCTGCTTTGATGACAACGGTCTCGATATCAAAGTTACGCCCGGAGACCAAGTCGGTGCGCGTGCGTGGGCTTCGATTGAGCCGTGGCCCGGGTACGCGGTTTACGACTTCGATTTGACGACAGGAACTGCAGATTCAGCTCCTGATTTTCACACTCTCATCGAGGCTTCCGGGAAATATCTGATTCGCGGCTCGGTGCCTGTTGGTCACGCGACCATTGATCTGGGCGCAGCGATGCCCGATCCGGCGAACTACACCGCTCACGTACTGAAGCAAATGTTGATGGCAAGGGGCGTTCGCGTGACCGGCGAGGCACGCGCGCAGCACGGTCAGCTGCCTCCTCCCGACGATACATCGACTCAGCCGCAATCGGCTCCTACGGTTTCGACAGCGACGCCTCTGGTGGTTCTCGCCGAGCATGATTCGCCGCCGTTAATCGAAATTGTGCGCGTGCTGAACAAAGTAAGCCAAAACCTTCACGCCGAAATCTTGCTGCGCACCGTCGCAAAGGAAAAGACTGGCATAGGGTCGTTATCCGCCGGCTTGCAAATTGAGCAGAAATTTCTCACTTCGATTGGTATTCCGGTTGGAGACGTTTTAGTAGATGACGGCTCAGGGCTTTCACGCGAAAATCTGGTCACGCCGCGCGCCGTTGTCGCGCTGCTCGAATACGTGGAGCAGCAACCGTGGGGCAGCGCGTTCCTTTCCACGTTGCCCGTCGCAGGCCTTGATGGAACGCTGCAACATCGCATGATTGACACTCCGGCACAAGGTCGAATTCAGGCCAAGACCGGTTCCGTCGCGCGCACTCAAGCGATGTCCGGCTTCGCGACTACGGTGAACGGCGAGCATCTGATTTTTTCCATGTTCGACAATCACAATGGCGGCCCGGGGCGCGTCGCTGAGAAAGTCCTCGATGCAATCGCTGTTGCCATGGTCCAGGATCTTGGTGCGCCTGCAAAACCCGTCAAGAAAAAACACGCGTCAACAAAGCACAAATGAGTGCCGCTCGTCCTGTCCGAACCATCACGGTCTTTGGGAGTTCTCGCCCATCGGAAGGCCATGCGCATTATGCTCTCGCGCTCGAACTCGGGTCGCAGCTTGCCTCTTGTGGATTCTTGGTTTGCAGCGGCGGATATGGCGGGGTGATGGAAGCTGTTTCTCGCGGAGCGAAGCAAGCGGGTGGTCACACGATCGGAATCACCGCGGAATTTTTCTCATCGCGCGCCAATGCCTGGCTCGATGAAGTTATTTCCGTAAGAACATGGCAGGAGCGCCTCTTCGCGCTTATCGAGCGCGGCTCCGGCTATGTGGCGTGCCCCGGCGGTACCGGCACACTCGTCGAGCTTTCTATTGTGTGGGAAATGATCAACAAACGCGTCATGCCCGCGAAGCCTTTTGTCACGATCGGCCATTTCTGGAAGCCCATCATTGATTGCGTGCGCGAAGTTGAAACAGGCCACGCCGCAACGTGGGGAGAAGCCGCTGCGCCAATCATTTTTGACGCGGGAAGCCCCGCCCAGGCCGCCGAATATCTCGCCAGTGCGCTTTTGGAAACCGCATGCGACAGGTGAAATGTCCCGAATGCGGCGCCATCGCGCACATGGCCATGAGCACGCCCTACTGCGCCAAATGCGGATGGAACCGAGAAGGCGCGATTCACCGGCTGGAGCGGTTCAGTTGGCTCCTGCCCGCGTTGATAGCCATTTTCGATGGCATCGGAATCTTTGGCGCCGGATTCGCGAAGCACGACTGGCCCAGCGCAATATTGATTGCTCTTCTGCCGACGTTGCTCTTGGGCTTCGTTTATGCTGGTGTGAAGCAGGGTTTGACGAAGCTGCGCGCACCTGCTTCGCCGTCTTCATCAAATGCGAGTTCTGGCACGTTCGATGCAACTGCTGAATCTGCAGCCGCCGCAGAAAAATCCGAGCAATATGAGTTTCTCATTTCCCTGCCGCCGCCGCGCCCTGTGCAACTCGGCCGCCGAGGCAAAAGATTGCTTACTTTGCTTCTCGCATTCGCCGTAGGCATGGAGGCATTCTTGCTCTGGAGTTTCTATGGAACGTGGGAACGTTCAGCGATGGTTCCGAATTCGCGCGGCCTGGAAATTCTTCTGATTTGCTTTATGGTCTTAGTTGCGGCGCTGCCGTTTTTCGTGCGCAGGGGAATCCTGCGCGATAAAGAGTTGATGGAAAACGGCGCGCTGGCGATGGGCCGCATCACGATACAGAAGAACGTAAAGAGTGCTTCGCTGATTACTTACGAATTTCATGATGCAAGCGGGCGGAGTCT
This sequence comes from Candidatus Acidiferrales bacterium, assembly GCA_030037335.1. Taxonomy (GTDB): domain Bacteria; phylum Acidobacteriota; class Terriglobia; order Acidiferrales; family UBA7541; genus DAHUXN01. Next base: position 4,422 of record JASHRN010000169.1, read on the forward strand.
AACAGGCTCTGGGAATGATCTCAGCCGCTCCTTTTATCCGGAGATGACGGTCCCTGTTTTCTACGATGCGGAGAATCCGAAGCGGAATCTTGCGGCATGCGCGTCGTTCTTCGAGATCGCCGCACCTGGCGGATGAGTGTTTACTGTCCTTTGCTCTAAAAGCGGTCACCGAGAGCTATGAGAGCCGCTGTCGCACCCGGTCGCTTAGGACTTTTCCATCCACGGTTTTTCCTTCGAGTTTTGCGCGCGCCGCTTTGATCACGGCGCCCATTGCCTTCACCGAATCCGCGCCGGTTTCCGCGATGGCGTCTTCGACAGCGCGCGAAATTTCGGCATCAGTGGGCGCGGCGGGAAGATAAGCTTCGATGATTTTGATTTCGCGCGATTCCTTTTCCGCAAGGTCCGGCCGGCCACCGTGCGTGAATTGTTCGACGGATTCATGGCGTTGCTTCACGAGGGTTTGCAGAACCTGCAGCGCTTCCAAGTTTTCCAGCGGGCGCATCTTTTCGATTTCCTTATTCTTCAGCGCGGACTTCACCATGCGCAAAACGCTCAGGCGCAGCTCATCTCTCTCCTTCATGGCCGCAGTCAAGTCTTTTTGGATCTGTTCGGTCAGGCTCATATCGATGGAAAGTCCCCCGCGCAAGAGTACCGTGAAAATCGACTGCTGAGAAGCGAGCTGAACTGCGAGAGGAGCAGAATGGAGTCGATTCTCTGGAGGTAGTTTCTCCCACCGTGAAAAGCCAATGTATAAAAGCGATGAAAATCAGACACTTCGAGAAAGTTCTCTCGTAGAATGAAGCTGCGTTTGGAGAGCAAGAGATTTTGAAGAATAGCGCGATATTGCTGGTGCAATGTCCAGACCAGAAGGGGCTCGATGCGGCGATTGCGGAGTTCATCTATCGTCACAGCGGGAACATTCTGCGTTTCGAGCTGCACCAAACGGAACTGGACCGTTTTTATTTTGCGCGGATCGAATGGGACTTGTCGGGATTTCAGCTTGATGTGAAGGATTTTCCAGAGCGATTCGCTCCCATCGCAGAGAAATTTTCCATGCGATTTCGTCTGGCGCTTTCGAGTTACCGGCCGCGCGCAGCGATTTTCGTTTCAAAATTCGATCACTGCCTGGTGGATTTGCTTTACCGGCAGAGGATGGGAGAGCTGAAGTGCGAGATTCCTTTGATTGTGAGCAACCATCCGGACGCGAAGCGGCACGCGGATTTCTACGGAATTCCGTATCACACGATTCCGGTAACAAAGGAAACCAAGGAAGTGGCGGAACAACGGGAACTGGAACTGATTCGAGCGAATCACATCGACTTGATCGTATTGGCGAGGTACATGCAGGTGCTATCAGCGGAGTTTATTCGCGACTACCCGCAGCAGATCATCAATATCCACCATTCGTTTTTGCCGGCATTCGTGGGCCCGAAGCCGCATTTGCAGGCGTATGAGCGCGGCGTCAAGTTGATTGGAGCAACGGCGCATTACGTAACGGAAGCGCTGGACGACGGGCCAATCATCGAACAGGGTGTGGCGCGCATTTCGCATCGCGACGCGCTGGAGGAATTGGTGGAAAAAGGACGCGACTTGGAAAAAGTTGTGCTGTCTCGCGCGGTGCGGTGGCACATTGAGAATCGCATTGTGCTTCATGGCAATAAGACGATTATTTTTGAGTGAGAGTGATGGAAAGGAAAGAAGAAGAAGGTGACCATGAAAAATTGCCCGGTTAGAGTTGCGGTGATTGCAGGAATTCTGTTTGCGGCAGGAATTTGCGCGGGGCAGACGACGGCTCAGGAGACAAGCGGACCGCCGCAGACGGTTTCGACTGCGTTGCCGCCGGCGCCCGGAGCGGCACTGACGATGGTGACAACGGAGCCGGGGTATTTTACCGAGCCTTCGATCGCGGTGGATCCGAATCATCCAGACAATGTCATCGCCGCCTACCAGGACAACGCGCACATTGCCTATTCGACGGACGCTGGAAAAACGTGGACCGCAGAGAATGTGGAGTCGAAGGAGTATCGTGTTTCCGGCGACGTGAGCGTCACGTACGACAATCAAGGACACGCATTCCTTTGCTATATCGCGTTCGACAAGCTAGGGACGTTCAGCTATTGGGGACACAACGCGAACCGGAATGGAATTTACATCAAACGCTCGATGGACGGCGGAAAAACGTGGGATGAAAAAGAAATCGCGGTTAGCGCGCAGCCGCAAAAGCCGGGGATTCCGTTTGAGGACAAGCCGTACATTGTGGCGGACAACAGCAAAGGGCCGTATGCCGGGAATCTGTATATCGGATGGACGCGATGGACGCTGACGAATTCAGAACTGCTGTTTGTGCGCTCGACGGATGACGGAAAGACGTGGTCGATTCCAATTGAGATTGACAACGGGCCGGGATTGCCGCGCGACGACAACGGCGCGCTCGAGGGCTTCGCAGGCACGGTGGGGCCCGATGGAACGATTTATGCAGTCTGGGGGGACGGGCAGCACATTGTGCTGACGACTTCAAAGGACGGCGGGAAAACTTTTTCGAAGACGCGGAACATTATTCAGACCGCGCCGATTATTTTTGGCATCGAGGCAGTAGAGCGGGCGAATGGTTTTCCGCAGATCGGAATTGATCCGCGCGGTGGGAAAAAGGGCAAAAATCTTTATGTGACATGGAGTGATTATCGGAACGGAGATGTCGATGTGTTCTGCTCAACTTCGGGGGACCACGGGAAAACGTGGAGTCCGGCGCTGCGCGTGAACACGGATCAGCAGCACGACGGGACAGACCAGTTCTTTCAATGGATGGCAGTGGATCCGGCAGACGGGTCAGTGAACGTAGTGTTCTATGACCGCCGCGCCGATCAGGAGAATCGCAGGCAAACAGTGACACTGGCGCGTTCCACGGATGGAGGAAAGACTTTTGCGAATTACGCGTGGAATCCTCTGGCATTCGATGCGCAGGGAGTTTTCCTGGGCGACTACACAGGTATAGCGGCATTCAATGGGAGGGTCTACGGCATTTGGACGGTGAAGCCGAATGAGGCGAACGGCGCGAGACCCGGGCAAACCATGCCACGAAGCAGCGCAGAATATTGGAGGTTGCGAGGGACGCAGATACAGATTGGAGTGGCGGATTTCAAAAGCAGCGATAAGTGATCAGCGCTCAGTGAGCAAGACCTGGCCGGCGTAAAGACTTAATCCTCTGGCGATCAGGGACTCTTCAGAAAACGAAACAGGAAAGAAATTTTCGGTAACGTGGCGGAATGGTGTGCGTCTAAAGCTCAGGAGAGCAACGAGGAATCGCGGTGGGGTGCGCCATCCGAATTACCTCCCAGTAGGAAAAGCGGCGGGCAGAAGACTATGCGTTTGAGGAAGACAGTGATTGGAGCGGTGGGTGCGGCAGTGCTGATGCTTGCCGGGATGGCGATTGCGCGTCCACCGGCGTACGCGGCGCTCGGAGCGCAACAGGCGAGCACGCAGAGCAGTGTGACCAGGACAATTGGCGCTATCAAGGCGATCGCGGGCAATACGATCACAATGAAAACCGACGCAGGGACGGATGTGACAGTAACAGCGAGCGACGCAACGAAAATACTGCAAGTGGCGCCAGGACAGAAGACCTTGGAAGGCGCGACAGCGATTCACCTCCAGGACTTGCAGGTGGGAGACAGGATACTGGTGCTTTCACGAGGATCGAATGCGAGCGGGCCGTTGAATGCGGGAACCATCATTGCAATGAGGCGAGCGGCCCTCGAAACAGCTCACAGCGAGGAAGAACAAGCCTGGGCGCGCGGAGTGGGTGGGCTGGTTAAAACCGTGGATCCAGCGAGCGGAACAATCGCGATCACGGTTGCGGCAGTGAGTGGAACGAAAACGATCGAAATTCATACGACGACGCAGACGATCCTGCGACGATACGCCCCCGATTCGGTGCAGTTTGATGATGCGAAGGCAAGTACGATAAACCAAATTCATCCTAGGGATCAATTGCGAGCTCGCGGGACGCGAAGCGCGGATGGAAGCACATTTGATGCACAGGAGATTGTTTCCGGAGCCTTCCGAAATATTGCGGGAATGATCGACGCGATCGACGCTTCTGCGAATACGATTCGCGTGAAGGACTTGATTTCCAAGCAGACATTTCTGGTGAAGTTCACTGCACAGTCCGAGATGCGGCAGTTGGCTCCGGAAATGGCGCAGCGAATCGCGATGCGGCTGAGGATGGCGCAAAACGGCGGACAGGCGGGAAGGTCTGGAGGCGGTGCAGCGGGCGGTCCGCCGCAAGGAGCAGGTCAAGGATTCGGTGGAAACGGGGGATTTCAGCGCGGCGGAGGCGGTGCAGATTTGCAACAGATGTTGAGCCGCCTGCCTCCCACAACGCTCGCAAGTTTGCAAAAAGGTGAAGCGGTGATGATTGTGTCGACACAAGGGGCTATGCCGGGAGAAGTGACAGCGATTACGCTGCTCGGAGGAGTGGAACCGATTTTGGAGGCTCCGAGCGGAGCGCAAGCGATGACGCTTTCACCGTGGAGCCTGAGTGCCCCGGCCGAGGGTGAAGACCAGCCATAATTTAATTCATTTCAATTTAATTCTTGCCGACGTTGCTGTGAATTTCGGGAACTTCTTTCAGTCGCGCAGGGAAGAAAACTACAGGAGCATTGCATGCGGATTCGCATTTTGGTGATCGGACTGGCAGTGACGATGATGTGCAGCGGTGCGCTGGCGCAAAGCGGCACAGGTACACTGCGCGGACAAGTGAAGGATCCTTCGGGCGCGGTGATTGCGAGCGCAAATGTGCTGGTAACGCCAGCGACCGGGCAACCCGTGAGCGTGAACACAAATCGCCAGGGCTTTTATGAAGTGAAAGGGCTCGCGCCAGGGAAATACAAGGTGGAAGGGATCGCTAAAGGATTCGCGCTGTTTGAAAAGGACGATGTAGAAATTAAGGCGCTGCAGATTACGGAATTGGACATGTCGCTTGAGATTCAAGAATCGCAGCAGCAGGTAACGGTGAATGCAGAAGCGCCGACGCTCGACGTGAATCCCGCGAACAATGCCGGCGCCATCGTGATCAGCGGAAAAGAATTGGATGCTCTTTCCGATGATCCGGATGAGCTGGAATCCGACTTGCAAGCGCTGGCTGGTCCGTCTGCAGGGCCGAATGGCGGCCAGATGTACATTGACGGATTCACAGCGGGCCAATTGCCGCCGAAATCGGCGATTCGCGAAATTCGCATCAATAGCAACCCGTTTTCGACCGAATACGACAAGCTGGGATATGGACGCATTGAAATTTTCACCAAGCCGGGAACTGACAAGTTCCACGGACAGGCGATGCTGCAAGGCAACGACTCGAGCTTCAATTCGATGAATCCGTTTGCGGTGACGGAGCCTTCCTACGACAGCGTGCTGTTCAACGGAGACATCAGCGGGCCGATCAGCAAGAATGCGTCGTTTTTCATCAGCGGGCAACGGAGAGACATCAACAATGTGAACGTGCTGGATGCGTGCGTGCTGAGCAACGATACGAACCCACAGCTATTTGGGGCTACGCGAACGTTTGCGCCGCGGGCAGGTTCCTCGATAGCCAATTGCGCAACCGCGGGTTCGGACTGGATTCCGTTTACTGACTCCCTTCCGAATCCCAAAACGCGGACGAATATAAGCCCGCGGCTCGATTATCAACTGACAAAAAACAATACGCTGTCGGTTAGATATCAATACTGGCGCGACAATCAGCAAAACATTCTCGGTTCGGCGGAGGATGTCCCGACGCAAGCCGACAACACGCTGGAGACCGAGGACACGGTGCAAGTGGATGATTCGCAGATCATCAGCTCATCGGTGGTGAACGACACGCGTTTTCAATTCCTTCACGATGTCACCAATCAAACTCCACTAAGCACGCTGCCCACCGTGGATGTCGCCGGGACATTCAATGCGGGCGGCAGCAACGAGCAAACTATTCTGGATACGACGAATAATTACGAGCTGCAGAACAACACGGAAGTGGTGACGAAGCACCATACGTTCGACTATGGCGGGCGGCTGCGCGTGACTACGGATAACAGCAGCGCGAACTCGGACTTCTCCGGCATGTTCAACTTCGAAGGGCCGTCGGAGTATCAGATCACGGAACAGAATATTGCGGCCGGAGAGCCGGCCGATGCGAACGGCGGCGGCGCCAACCAGTTCAACATCACGCTGGGCACGCCGCAGGCTTCGGTTTCCTACGCTGATTTAGCGTTGTATTTCCAGGATGACTGGCGGCTGCGACCCAACCTGACGATCAGCCCGGGGTTGCGCTTCGAGACGCAGACCGGCATCAGCGATCACGCGGACTGGGCGCCGCGGATCGCGCTGGCGTGGGGAATCGGCGGCGGCAAAGGGTCACCCAAATGGGTGATTCGCGCGGGCTCGGGAATTTTTTACGACCGGTTCACGGAAGAATATTTAATGACGGCAGCACGGCTAAACGGGACGACACAAGAAGAGTACGTGATAGCGAATCCCTCGTGCTTTTTTGCAACAACGCCGGCGATGCCCGTGACGCTCAGCTCGATTGAATCGCAATGCGGAAACGCACAGCTTTTGCCGACGGTATACCGGGTGGCTCCGAGTCTTCGCGCGCCGGGAACACTGCAGACAGCCTTGAGCGTGGAGAGGCAACTGACGAAAGCGGCCACGCTGGCAGTGACATATATCAATTCGCGAGGGTGGAACCAACTGCTGACGAACAACGTGAATACGCCGCTGCCGGGAACCTACAATCCATCGGATCCGGCGACGGCGGTTTATCCGTCGGGAAGCCCGGGGAACATCTATCAATTTGAATCCGAGGGCGTATACCGGCAGAACCAGATGTACGTGAATCTGACGGTGCGGGCGAGCTCGAACCTTTTGCTCTCCGGCTATTACGTGTTGAACTACGCGGACAGCGATACGGCGGGAGCGACGAGCTTTCCATCGAATCCGTATGATATTCCCGAAAACTACGGGCGAGCGTCGTTTGACGTGCGGAACCGCGTGTTTTTCTTTGGATCCATCGGAGCGCCGTGGGGGCTCCGGTTCAGCCCGTTCATGATTTTCAATTCCGGCGAGCCGTATAATCTGACGATTCCAGATGATCTGATCGGAAGCTCGCAATTCAACCAGAGGCCGGGGTTCCCGAGCGCGATATCGAGAGACCTTGTCCAAACGCCGCTCGGCGAATTCGACGCGGACCCGCCGCCGGGCGAGGCGCTCGTTCCGATCAATTATGAGACTGCGCCGAATCAATTTTCGATGAATTTGCGGGTTAGCAAGACGTTCGGTTTTGGAAAAGAAGGGGGCGGGACGGGAGAGGCGGGCTTCCACGGCGGCGGTGGCGGAGGTGGGCGCGGCGGCGGAGGTGGGCGCGGCGGTACAGGAATGGTTTTCGGCGGGGGCCCGCATGGACCCCAAAGCACCGCGAGCAGGAAGTACAATCTGACGATCAGCGTTTCCGGACGGAATATTTTCAATAATGTGAATCTGGCGCCGCCAGTCGGCGTGATTGGCCCGTTGACGGGAAGATTCAACGGACTGGCAGGCGGAGCGTTTTCTTCAGGGACAGCAGCGAGCCGCATCATTTACCTGCAGGCGGGATTTAGCTTCTAAAAAAGGCGAACGGATAAAGAAGGCTCCCGGTGAAAGAAACGGGAGACTTCTTGTTTTTTTGGTTCGCCGATTGTTTATCGCGGCGATGGATGCTCTGGCGGAATCGAGACGTAAGGTACGTTGCTGCGACGCATCATCTCATTGAATGTCGCGAGATCTTTGGCCTGCAGAGTGTGCCAGGCAGCCAACTGATCTTCAATCTCCGGCTTGAGCTGGTTGTAAACAGTGTGATCCGCTTCTGTTGGACCAGCAGGGGCGTCGTCGACCGACGATTCGAGCGCCATCATCTGGTCAGCAAGCATGATCGGATAATTCAGCGGGTCTTCGCCGGACTTGGATTTTGACTGAATCAACTTGTCCTCAATCGAGATGGCTTTCGTATCGATGTCCTTGGCGGCGTCAGAAATGCTTTTCTGATTCGGGCCAAGGCGCTGCTGCACGTCTTCAAGTTCGGTGTGAAGAGCGCGAATCTGATTGACAGCATCATGCGCAGAATTCACAACGGCCTGGACCTGAAGCGCCAGTTCGAGCTGTTTGTCGAGATCGGCTTGAGAAACATGGACGCGCGGATCGAGCTTTAGTTCAAGCGGCGCAGTGTAACTCTGTCCTTCGACGGTTAGCTTGACTTGATATGTTCCGGGCGTCGCCATGGGTCCAAACGGTGATCCGCCCCATGAAACAGCTCCGGGAACTTCACGCGTGGATTCGTAGCGAAGATCCCAAGTGAAGCGGTTGAGGCCTGCATTTTTCGTGAGTTGCGCGGCGCGGAAAAAACGAGCGAAGCCCGTCGGCGGTCCAGCTGGGCCATGCTCACGATGCGTGGAGTACTTGCGGATGGTCTTGCCATGGCTGTCGACAATCTCAAGCGAGATGTCGCCGGAAGGCACGGACTTGAACCAGTAATCGATCGTTGCTCCAGCAGCTCCCCCTCCGAAAAATCCAAACCCTCCGCCCGCTCGGCGATAAGCTGCGGCAGGCGGAAAAAGATGGACTGCTTCGTTCTCGACGGCATCCGAGAGATGGCGAAGTGGCGTGATGTCATCCAGCGACCAGAATGAGCGTCCATGCGTGGCGACGAGAAGATCGTCGCCATGAACAGTCAGGTCACGAATGGAAGCATGGGGCAGATTGGATTGGAGCGACGCCCAATGCCCACCGTCATCAAACGAAACATACACACCGAGTTCTGTCCCCGCGAAAAGCAATCCGCGATGCCCGGGGTCCTCAATGACTGCGTGGACGTAGGAGCCATCGGGGATACCGTCGGTGATTTTCGTCCAGGTGTGGCCAAAGTCGGTAGTTTTGTAAGCGTAAGGATGAAAATCGTCGATCTTTTCGCCGTTCACCGCCAAGTAAGCGGTGCCAGCAGCGAAGGTCGATGGACAAATCCCGCTGATTTTGCTCCAGGTGGGCATATCCTTTGGAGTGACGTCATCCCAATGCTGGCCATCGTCGCGAGTCAGGTGGACGAGTCCGTCATCGGAGCCCGCCCAGATTTCACCGCGCACGGCAGGGGAAGGAGCGATGACGAAGATCGTGTCATAGTACTCGGCGCTGGTGTTGTCTTTGGTAATCGGCCCTCCGGCAGATTGTTGCTTAGACTTGTCGTTGCGCGTGAGATCAGGACTGATGATGGTCCAGGACTCCCCGGCGTCAGTGGTGCGAAAGAGAACGTTGCCGCCGAAGTAGATTGTGTTTTCATCGAAAGGCGAAGCGGCAATCGGCGCGGTCCACTGGAAGCGATATTTTAAGTCGGCTGCGCCATACCCCATGGGGTTCAAAGGCCAAGGCGAGACATCCGTGACTTCCCCGGACTGATGGTCGTATCGCGTGATTTCGCCGTCGTAGGAATCGCCGTAAACCGTGTCTCCAGATTTGTTAGAAACGACCCAGCCGCTTTCGCCACCGCCGACGTCATAAAATTCCCTTGGATTGCCGCGACTAGCGATGGCGACCGTGCCGCTATCCTGCTGCGAGCCGTAAAGGTAGTAGGGGAAACGATCATCGGTTGAAACGTGATAGAACTGCGCGGTGGGCTGATTGTCGCGCGTGGACCAGCTATTACCGTTATCGAGCGACACAGCAGCGCCGCCATCGTCGCCGACAATCATGTGAGCGGTATTCGTGGGATCGATCCACAACATGTGAGAGTCGCCACCCGTGATTTCCTGCCAGGTACGGCCGCTGTCGATCGAGCGAAAAACGCCGGTGTCGAGGACGTAAACCTTGTTCACGTCTTTCGGATCAGCATAGATGTGGGTGAAATACCAGGCGCGCTGGCGGAAGCGATCATCGTCGTTTACAAGGCTCCAGTGTTCACCAGCGTCATCTGAGACGTACAGTCCCCCTTTTCCCGCTTCAATTTGCGCGTAAATACGCTGGCCGTCTGCGCCAACGGTGAGGCCGATTTTGCCGAGAACTCCAGCGGGCAAGCCGTTGCCTTCGAGGTGCGTCCAGGTAAGGCCTTCATCGGTAGACTTGTAGATGCCGCTCCCGGGACCGCCGCTTTCAAATCCCCAAGGGTGGCGCACAACCTGATACAGCGCTGCGTAAACGATGCTGGAATTTGTGGGATCAAAAACGAGGTCGCCACCACCAGTTTGGTCATCTTTGTATAGCACTTTTTGCCAGGTTTTCCCGCCATCAGCGGAACGGAAAATACCGCGCTCTTCGTTGGAACCAAACGCGTGCCCAATTGCAGCAACCATTACAAGATTGGGATCTTTCGGATCGACAATGATCGCGCTGATGTGTTGTGTATCGTCAAGTCCTACGTGCGTCCACGTTTTTCCGCCGTCGGTGGATTTGTAAACGCCGTCGCCATAGCTAATGTCGCCGCGCAGGCAAGGCTCGCCCGTGCCGACGTAAATCACATTAGGATCGGAGGGCGCAACAGCGATCGCGCCAATGGACTGAACCGGTTCCTTGTCGAAAAGAGGTTCCCAGGTTTGCCCGGCATCTTCGGATTTCCAGACGCCTCCGTCGACAGAGCCGAAGAAATAGGTGTCGGTTCCGGGGAGGCCCTCAACGGCTTCGACGCGTCCGCCGCGGTAAGGGCCGACGAGGCGCCATTTGAGCGCGGTGAGAGAACTTGTATCAACCTGCTGCGCTCGCGCAGAAGGACAAAATGAAACGAGAATTGCAAAACAGACGGCGCAGGAAATCAGTGCGAACAAAGAATATTTTCGGTCCATTGCTACGACCTCCCGTAGTAGTTCGCGCGGATTCTATACTCGCAAGCATTGGCAACGCAATCGCCAACGGGCCGCTTGTCGAAGCGCCGGGTCATTGACTTTGAATCTCAGAGGGATTCTCATTACTGCAAGGCGGGAGATGTATGGACGCTCACAAATCACAGAAAATTGCAGCGGTTGCTCTGCTCGCTGGAGCGATGATGGCCTGTTTGGCAGCGAGCGGCCCCGCTGATTCGAACTCCCTCAATTTCGAATCAACGGTTATACCGGTTGGAAAAGAGCCCGGGGCAATCGCCGTCGCAGATGTAAACCATGATGGAAAGCCAGACATCATCGTCGCGAATGTGGACGATGGCACAGTAAGCGTGCTGCTCGGCGATGGCAAAGGACATTTCCGCCCCGCGCCCGGCTCGCCATTTCCCTGCAACGCAAATCCAAACGACATCGCAGTCGCAGACATGAATGGCGATGGAAATCCTGATCTGGTGATCGCTAATCACCAAACTCCCTATATCACCGTTTTATTGGGCGATGGTAAGGGAGGGTTCAAGCCTTCGGCACATTCGCCGTTTGCAACGAAATCCTATCCGCATCCCCACGGAGTTGCTGTGGGCGATTTTACAGGTGACGGAAAGCCCGCGGTGGTCACGGATAGCTGGGGAAACAATCAAATCCTGCTAATCCCAACGGATGGCAAGGGCAATCTGATTTTGCCGGGGGAATTCTTTCCGGCTGACCTGCACACGGATTCGGGCGTGCGCGCCGCCGATTTCAATAGAGATGGACACCTCGACATTGTGACGGTGAACCAAAGCGCTGGTGTGGTCGGACTGCTGCTCGGCGACGGCAAGGGAGGATTTCGCAAAGCGCCCGGCTCGCCTCTCCCCGCAGGCGACACACCGTGGATGTTCACCGTAGGTGACGTGAATGGCGATGGAAATCCTGATGTCGCGGTGATTCCGTACGAACGCGATATGCACGATCGGAGGAATTTGGGCGTTACAGTTTTGCTAGGGGACGGCAAGGGCGGCCTCACGACCATGCGCGGCTCACCTTTTTCGCTCGCCGGTTGCAAAGGACCAGACGGAGTTGCGGTCGGCGACATCCGAGGGAATGGATCACGCGATATTGTCGTAGCGTGTGTACAAAACGACAGACTGTTTTTCTTTATGGGCACGGGGAACGGCACATTCCAGGTTTCCAGATGGAGCGTTCCGACAGGTTGGGGCTGGCCCGGGCTTGCACTGGCGGACCTGACCGGCAACGGTAAGGATGATGTCATCGTGTCGAATAACAACCAAGGGACGATTACGATTTTATTCAGCAAGTGATTTGCGTGCGTTGCGGCTCTGCTTGAGGCACTGTAAACTGTTCTGCAGGAAAGTTCGTGTCGATCGGGGCGTGGCTCAGCCTGGCTAGAGCGCCTGGTTCGGGACCAGGAGGTCGGTGGTTCAAATCCACTCGCCCCGACCATCTCTTTTTCAAGGCTTAATCAATTCTGCGGAATCGGAGCGCGGAAGTGTTTGCAAGAGGGCGCACTCTGGGTATCTTCGTCGGGGATTTCGGGTTGGCTCCTGACATGTATCCCGTGACATCAACGGCAGTCGGTTCGACGGCTGAAAAGTGAATCTGAGCGTTCCTCAGGAAACGAAGGCACAGCCGACACGGCTACGGCCTTCCTCGGCCGGCAGAACATAGATTTTTCGGAGATTCACGCGGAGCGGCGGAAGAATTGGGACGTGCAGCACAACGAAGAAAGATGCTGGCAATTCCTCCGTGTCCTTTACGGAGATGGATAATCCACCGGTGCACAGATCGATTACGGGAGCAGTTTTCTCCTCCTCTCCGGAAAAAACCGCATAGGCGCGCGTACCCGCCAGTGAAACTCTCTCCCACTTGCGCTGCTGGCGGTACGTCTTCGCTTCAGAAATCGGCAGAACGTCTCCAGGACGCTGCGCCGTTTTGGGTGCGGGCGCAGTTTCTTCGCGCTCGACCGGTCGAGCAGTCGCTTCGGTCACTCGTTTTACTTCAGGAGCATGCTCATTCGCCGTGTTTCGAGGTGACGTCCGATGCGAATGCGAAGCAGCCTTATGTTCATACAGACGCTTGTCGGCAAGATTCAGCAACGCATCTTTCGTCTTACCATCCTGAGGTTGAACGGCGATGCCGTAGTCAATGCTAACGGGTACTTCGAGTTTCAGTGATGCTGTCTCGCCTTCAAAGTGTGTTCGCAATCGATCGCAAAGCGTCGTCGATTGTTCCGTATCGGTCTGAGGTAATAGCAATGCAAATTCGTCCCCGCCGATTCGAAAGGCAAAGTCTGAGGCGCGGAGATTTTTTCTCAACGTTGCTGCAGCAAGCTGCAGAACTTTGTCGCCTTGCAAGTGGCCATAACGATCGTTCACCTCTTTCAGCCGGTGAAGATCAAGCAGAACCAGGGCCAGGTGCTGGCTATACCTCTCAGCGCGATTGAACTCCTTTTCGCAATATTCTTCAAATAAGCGCCGGTTATAAAGTCCCGTCAGAGCGTCTGTGGCCGCACTCAGTTGCAACTTCTTGAGCTCATCGTACTCCATGAGAATGGGCACTCGGAGGAGAGCCGTCGAAGCCAACACTTGGACGATCACTGTTTTGAGCGCGACAGGTTTTCCGAGAAGCTCTCGCAGCTCTCTTCGGCGATCGAGAGCTTGCTTCCAATATTCGAGACTTTGCGGCTGGCTAAGATCGACACGCGCAATGGATTTGAAAAACTGTTGAAGGAATGCTGCGCGGGCACTCTCGTCTGTATTGTCGAGAATCTCGACAAGCAGATCCCATAGCGAATCGTCCGCCTGAGGCGGCACCTGCGACTCCGATGGCTGGGGCATTAGAGTCTCAGTTTGTCTCTTTCCGGAAAGAATACAAACGACGCACCACGGACTGCTCCCTGCGGGGACAAATTAAGCTTAGCAACGAGCGGGCCAATGCTCAACAGAAATGTTGATCGCTCTCAGCACGTATGTCGCTGAAATTAAGGGGAATCTGCGAGCCCGACTT
>JASHRN010000170.1 GCA_030037335.1 Candidatus Acidiferrales bacterium
AAATGGCTGATGCACGCAACCGTCGCGCATATTCCACTGCTTTTGGGCTTGTTGATGTTCGACAAAGTCGTAAAATAAGCAGCTTCGGAAAGGTCGGCGACCGCCTATGCTCGAAGTGGGTGTAATTGCAATCGTTATGGTGCTGTTGTCCATACTCGGCCTTGTGTGGGACTTTGCCAGCGGGCTGATCACCTCCGGCGTGGACGGGATTCTGCTTTTGCTCGTTTGCCTGATGATCGGCGCGATTTTTGCCATCCAGCTTATCTATCTCGGTTACGAGCAGCGCCACAAGGCGTCCTCATCCGGCGGAAAGTAGCATTCGGTTTTGATTCCGCTTCGCGCGCTTCCGCGCCTCGACGCAATTCTCAACGGCGCAAGCGCCGTGCTTCTGTGCATCGGCTATCTTTTCATCCGCCGTGGCAAAGTCATTCCTCACATGACCTGCATGCTCTCGGCTGTCGCGTGCTCGGCCGGATTCCTCGTCTCTTATCTTTACTTCCACTATCATGCCGGGCTGGTGCGCTTTTCCGGCCAAGGTCCTGTTCGCCCAACCTATTTCGCGATCCTCATTTCGCACACAATTTTGGCCGCCGCGATTGTGCCGCTCGTCATCATCACTCTGTCTTTCGCCCTGCGCCGCCGCTTTGCAAAACATAAAGCCATCGCACGCTGGACGCTGCCGATCTGGCTCTACGTTTCCGTCACGGGGGTCATCGTCTATTGGTTGCTCTTCATCCTCTACAAGCCCATTTCTTCCGTGCCCGGCCTTTAGAAAATGCGAATGATTCAGCTCAGCGAGAGATAATTCGCCGATTCTGCTATTCTGTAAAATTCAAGGAAGGGAATTGAAGCGAGGCAAACTGCTTTGAGCAGCTCCCCGGCTCCTGCAACCAATCCGGCACGTCGTCAACCGCTCAACAAGCGCTGGACGTTCATCGTCCTCGCGCTGACGCTCCTCTTTGTCATGATGCCGTTTCTTTTCTGGCGCGCCACGTGGTTTGGCCGCCCGCTTACCAACGCCCAACTCACCGACTACCTCAATCCCAAATCCAACCCCCATGACATTCAGCACGGACTGTCACAAGTTTCTGATCGCATTGTGCGCCACGATCCTACCGTGATGAATTTTTATCCGCAGGTGATCGCGCTCGCCTCGAATCCCGAAGCTCCCATTCGCACCATGGCAGCGTGGACAATGGGGCAGGACAATCAGTCCGCCGCGTTTCATGCTGCGCTTCTGCCCATGTTGAAAGATCCTGATCCGACTGTGCGCAGCAACGCTGCTCTCGCGCTCGTGCGCTTCCGTGACTCAGCTGGCCACAACGTAATCGTCAGCATGTTGAAAGCATCTCCGGTAGACGCGCCGTCGGCCGGAATTTTGCAGACGCGCCTCAAGCCCGGGCAAACGATGAATCCGGGTACGCTACTGGCGCGAATAAAGACTCCAGATGGCGCGAGGGAAGTACGTTCGGACATTTCCGGCACTTTGGATCACTGGATTCTGCCAGAGGGTTCAAACGTGGCCTCGGGAACGCACATCGCTGCCGTTCTACCCGCCGATGATGCGGTTTGGGAGGCGTTGCGTGCTCTTTATCTGATCGGCGAGCCTGCCGATCTCGATGCTATCGCCCCTTACGCCCGTGGTGGAGGCGGCGCTCCGCCGCAAATCGCCGAACAGGCCCGGCTGACAATGGAGGAAATTCGCGCTCGCGCCGGAGATCCCGCTAGTTCTGTCTCTTCTCCAGCGAATTGATCACGGCGAGCGTGAATTGCGCCGTGGTTGCGCTCCCGCCGACGTCCTTCGTCAGACTTTTTCCTTCGCTATAAACTTTGCGCAGTGCCGCATCAATGCGCTTCGCCGCTTCCATTTCATGGATATGTTCCAGCATCATGATCGCGCTCAGCAGCAGCGCCGTCGGATTCGCAATCCCTTTCCCCGCAATGTCGGGCGCAGTTCCATGCACAGCTTCAAAGAGCGCGATTTCATCGCCCAAATTCCCGCTGGGCACCACGCCCAATCCGCCGACCAAACCAGCTGCCAAATCGCTCATAATGTCGCCGTAAAGATTGGTCAGCAGCAGCATGTCGAATTGGTGGGGATTCATCACCACCTGCATGCACGCGTTGTCCACAATCAGCTCGCGGTACTCGATCTCCGGGAATTTGCTCGCCACCTTGCGCACTGACGAAAGGAACAGGCCGTCCGAGAGCTTCATGATGTTCGCTTTGTGAATCGCGTGAATCTTTTTGCGTTTCCGCTCGCGCGCATATTGAAATGCAAACTCTGCGATGCGCGTTGACGCGCGTTCGGTGATTATTTTCAGGCTTTCCACCACGCCCGGAATCACAGTGTGTTCGATCCCCGCGTAAAGGTCTTCCGTGTTTTCGCGCACAAGCACGATGTCCACATTCGAGCTGAGCGATTTAACTCCCGGCAGGTTCCGCACCGGACGCAAATTCGAATACAGATCCAATTCCTGCCGCAATCCAACGTTGATGCTGCGCGTACCGCCAATCACACCTGTTTCCAGCGGTCCCTTCAGGGCAACCTTGTTTCGGCGGATCGATTCGATCATTCCGCTGTGAAGATAATCTGTGCCCGTGCGCTCCACTTCTGCGCGTGCCGGCATTTCTTCCCACGTCACGTCCACCCCTGCCGCGGCTATGATCTGCTGCACGGAACGCGAAACCTCCGGCCCGATTCCGTCGCCTGGTATCAATGTGATTTTATGTTTCATAAAGGACTAATCATTGTAGGAGAGACGCTTCGCCATCGCAATCGCAGATCACCTCTTCTTTGGCGCGAACGTTACACCGAATGTTCACCCTTCACGGCAGGGCGGCGCACACGCCCTATAGAACCGAGTCGTTGAATTCACATCTCGTCAGGCGTACAGTTAAACGCCGCTGGCCGCTCAAAACATTCTTAGCCGAGTTGCCCGTCGCTCCATTAAATAGCGCAGACAAGGGACAAATACTCAGCCATGAAACGCAAAATTGCACTATTTGCCTGCCTTTCTATCTCCGCCATTGCCGCATCGTTGGCAATCATCCGAGGTTATGCTGCACAATTCAATACGCCGAGTCGATACCTGTTTGTCTGGGCTGGCGAAACGAACGTTGCCGTTTACATGGGTGCATATGCGGGCCAGCCAGAAGAAGGAGCGCGCCGGGGCAGCGATTTCCTCGCCGTCTTCGACGTAGCGCCCAGATCACATCGATATGGACAGCTGGTTGCGACGCTGCCCGTCGGAAACTCTGCTGAAACACCACACCACACGAACTATTCGATGCCCGCTAACGACATCCTCTTTGCCAACGATTTCGTCGCCGGCACGACGTTTATGTTTGATCTGCATGACCCGCTCCATCCGAAATTGAAAGGCTCTTTTGGCGCTGCCGGGAGCTACACCCATCCTCACAGCTTTGCGCTCTTGCCGAATGGCGATACGCTCTCGACTTTTCAGCAGCAAGGAAACAACGATAGCGCGCCGGGGGCACTGGTCGAACTTGATCCACAAGGACGCGCGGTTCGTTTTTCCCCCGCTGCCGACCCACAAGTCGACCCGTTTATTCGCCCTTACAGTTTGCAAGTTGTTCCGTCGCTTGACCGGGTAGTATCTAGCAGCACGGACATGTACTTGAAACACGATAGTGACGTCATTCAATTTTGGCGTCTATCCGACCTGAAATTATTGAAGACGATCGTGTTGCCGCACGAAGGCGCGCCTGCCGTGGTCGCGGAGAACTCCTCGGAACCTCGGCTCCTCGCCGACGGTCGCACGATGTTGGTCGGAACCTTCTACTGCGGGCTCTATCGCGTCAATGGACTCGAAGGAACCGATCCCTCCGCGACACTGGTCTACGACTTTGGTGATAGGATTTGCTCGGTTCCCGTTGTCGCTGGCCATTTCTGGGTTGAAGCGCTTACGACTGCTCATTGCGTTGTCAGCTTGGACGTCTCTGACCCCTCTCATCCGGTTGAGGTGGGAAGGCTCGTCCTGGGGCCCAACGATCAGCCTCACTGGCTTGCGCTGGAGCCCCGCGGGAGTCGCATCGTTATCACCGGATACAAATCGCTCTACTACCGTTTGCTCATTGCTCGAATTGATTTGTCGACCGGAAAGCTGAGCCTCGACCAACGATTCCGTGAGCCAGGCTCGAACACACCCGGATTCAACTTCGACCGCGCCTGGCCCGATGGTTGGAATGGCCCCGCGATTCCACACGGGGCTGTTTTCAGCCGCCCGGGTGCCGACTGAATCGAGCCGGCTCGCGACCGCCAAATAAAATGAGTCCGAGCGTGGTGCATTTGCGAACACGTCTGCGGGATTTCGCATTCGTTTCGCCGATTTGCTATAGTAGATTGTAACAAGCAGCAGGAACGTTCTGCGCGGAGGGTATTTAGAATGGTTTCTTTAACGCCTGTGGCAGTTACGAAAGTGAAGGAGATTATCTCACAGCAAACGCCTGTGCCGACGGGCCTTCGCGTTGCCGTCGTCGGGGGCGGCTGCTCCGGCTTCAGCTACCACATGGCTTTTGAGAGCCAAATTAACGAAGCCAGCGACAACGTCTACGAATTCGACGGCCTCAAAGTGCTCGTTGACCAGATGAGTGAAATGTATCTCGACGGCGTTTCCATCGACTACATCGAATCCCTTGAAGGCTCAGGATTCAAGTTCAATAACCCCAACGTCAAGAGTACGTGCGGCTGCGGCAGCTCGTTCAGCGTCTAAGCACGCGGGCATTATCGACTTTACCGGCGCTCGATTTCCGTCCGAGCGCCTTTTTTCTGCTCCTCATGTTTGCAAATTCCTTCGCCCCTTCGTATCCTGAGCTGTCCGAATGAAAATCGCTCTTGCCCAGTTCAACCCGACCGTCGGAGATTTTTTCGGCAATTCGGCGCGCATGCTGGAGATGGCTGCGTCGGCAAAATCGCAGGGCGCTGACCTCGTGATTTTCTCCGAGCTTTGCCTTTGTGGCTATCCGCCGCAAGATCTCGTCGAACGGCCTGCCTTCCTCGAACGCAACCAAAAATCCCTCGCTGCTCTCGCCGCGCAAATGCCTATGCCCGCGATTGTCGGCTACGTCGGCAAAGCGCAGCATGATATGGGCAAGCCTGCCGCGAATTGCGCCGCGTTCATTCGCGACGGTAAGGTCGCATTCAAGCAGCGCAAAATGCTGCTTCCCACCTACGATGTCTTCGACGAATCGCGCTACTTCCAACCCGCGGAATCGCAATCCAATTATTCGTTTGAAGACCAGCGGCTCGGCATCACCATTTGCGAAGATTGCTGGAACGACAAAGATTTCTGGAAGCAGCGGCTCTACGACCGCGATCCCGTCGCTGAACTTGCGGGGCAGGGAACTACGATCCTCATCAATATTTCGGCGTCGCCCTACGGCCTTGATAAGCGCAATTTCCGCATGGACATGCTTCGCTCCCTCGCACGCCGTCACAAATTGCCCGTGATTTACGTCAACCAAGTCGGTGGAAACGACAGCCTGGTTTTTGACGGTTCCAGTTTCGCCTTCGATGCCGCTGGAAACCTCGCTGCGCTCGCCCACTCCTTCGAAGACGACATCATCATCTTCGATTCGGCTACCGGCTCGGGAGACATTCGCCCGCAACCTAGCGATGAACTCGAAGCCGCGTATCGCGCGCTGGTCTGCGGCACGCGCGATTACGTTCGCAAATGCGGATTTTCCAAGGGGGTCATAGGCCTCAGCGGCGGAATCGATTCCGCTCTCGTCGCTGCCATTGCCGTCGATGCGCTCGGCCCCGGAAACGTCATCGGCGTCAGCATGCCCGGCCCTTATTCATCAAAAGACAGTCTCGTCGACGCAGCGCAGCTCGCGCAAAATCTCGACATTCAGTATTCCGTGATTCCCATCGACGAAATTTTCCAGACTTATCGCAAAGCCCTTTGCGCAGCTTTTGCCAATCAATGTGAAGATGTGGCTGAGGAAAACATCCAGGCACGCGTGCGCGGCAATTTGCTCATGGCGCTCTCGAACAAATTTGGCTCCATGGTACTCAGCACCGGGAACAAATCCGAATATGCCGTTGGCTACACCACGCTCTACGGAGACATGGCCGGCGGCCTCGCCGTCATTTCAGATGTGCCAAAATCGATGGTCTATGAGCTCGCGCGCCTCGTAAATCGCAAGAGGGAACTGATCCCGGCAGGAAGTATCACCAAGCCGCCTTCAGCCGAACTCCGTCCCAATCAAACCGATCAGGATACCCTGCCGCCCTACGACGTTCTTGATCGCATTCTGAAGGCGTACGTCGAAGACCTTCGCAGTCCGGAAGAAATCGCGAGCCACTACGAATTTCCGCTCCAGCTCGTCCGCGACGTCGCGCGTATGGTCGACCGGAGCGAATACAAGCGCAAGCAAGCCCCTCCGGGCCTGAAAATCACATCGAAAGCCTTCTCGGTTGGCCGCCGCTTCCCCCTCGCCAACAAATTCATCCCGTAAGGCCTACACTTATTAAAGGCGTGCAACTAACTTGACACAGCGTTGTCATCTTGTGCGGAGCGTCTTAGTGCGGCGACAAACCTCTGCGTCTTCGCATACTCAATGCCCTCTGCTCGCAATGACAAAGAACACCCACGGAATCACCGCTACGTCGTTCATGAAATGACTGACAATCACGGGCATCAAACTGCGCTTGCCACTCAGATAAATCACCGCATATAGCGCCCCGAGAATCGCCGTCGGTACGATGACCAGTAAGCCGGCCACAATTCCGCCATGCAGCAGCCCCGCATGCGCCACGCCAAACAGAAATGCCGACGCAATCACCTGTACCCATCTCGCCTGTCCCGCACCCGCGAGCTCCTGCATCACAAATCCCCGAAAAATAATTTCCTCGCAGAAGCCCGCCGCTAGTCCCGCAGCCAGCGCCGAATACACGTGCCACGGACTCGGATCGAACAGGGCCCCAAGCTTCGAATGCAGATGCAGCGCTGGATTCGACAAGCCCCACAGCGCCGTCAGCACTCCCAGCCCAATTCCGAAAATCCAGGCTTTTACCGTGGCTTTTCGCCGCAATCCAATATCACCAAAATTATGCCGGTCCGTGCGCAATATCCCATACACCACCGCAACCATCACAATCTCTGCTAGCGCAATCGCAGTGACCTCACTGGCAGCCGCCAAGCCAGCAGTCGCTCCATGCGGGACTACCCGCCTCAATACAAACAGCGCAATTTGAACCACAACTACGAAACAAACTGTTAGCCTAGCCACACGCAGCCACGCCGTCCCCTTCGGCCCCCTGCCAATGTTCTCCGACGCCACAGTTCCCATAACCCACCATCCTTTAATGGTTGGTTTAAACCGCATTCTCGAAATTCGACGTTGCGGCGCTACCAAAGTTATGCCATAATATCTTATGACTGACCAGCCGGTCAATAATAAA
>JASHRN010000171.1 GCA_030037335.1 Candidatus Acidiferrales bacterium
GCCGCTTCGCTGTCAGCTACAATGTCGATCTCGTGGTGAATCGGCTCGCCCGGAGGCGTGAGGTTATAGGCATGGTAGTATTCGCCGGCAATCACGGGCGAGTCCACCAGGCGATTGAGTTCTGCGGGCTTGAACGTTATTTCGTCGCCTGATTCACTCTCGACAGGCAATGGCGTTCCGTACTTCCAGCCCTGCGGCAGGACTAATTTCGCGTGGAAGATTTGCTGCTGCGCGCGCAGATTCGAAAGGTATAAGACATTCTGGTTCCAACTGATGACCACGAGCTTATCTGTAGACGACGCGGCGCCGGTGGCAAATCCTCCGGCCTGCGGTTCCAGGTAATCGAAATCAACATCGAGGCGATTGGTTCCCTCCGGAACATCCACGTGAAACGTGAAAACATCGAGCAAATCGCGCTGCCACGGAACCAATTTTCCGTTGGCATGAAACTTCAGACCGGTCACGTTGGCGATGGGGCCGTCCGGCTCGTGCTCGCCGGGAATCCATTTTGGATAATAGAACGTCAGCGGTCCGGCCGTGACAGGAATCACTTCGTGCGTGCGCACGATTCCTTCCGGCACGTGCGCCGCGTCAACGGTCAGTTCAATGTTTGCAGTGTCCTGCGCCAAACATGGCACGGCGAGAACAAGAAGAGCGAGAAGCCACAAGAGAATACGGACATCCTTTAGTTTCATTGCAGCGCTCCTATTTAAGAGAAATGGAAGCCCGAGACCGCTTGTCAACTTCGGCTAAGATGATCGCAGTCAAAAACACGCACGGAACTCAAACACGCGTAATGAAAAAAACACACGCAATGATTGACACGAACTGCAAATCATACGCCTATTGGCGAAGCGTCGCAGTATTTTTGTCCAAAAAGAAGAGACACAAATGCAGAAAGAAAGCTGTTGCTACTACCGAACTGCGTAGATACACGCTCGGCGATTCTGCTCAGAGCCCGACCAGGCGCTGCAGTTGTTCCGGGTAGCGTTCGCCTTGCACCTTAATTTTGGAGGACACGCTTTCGATCTCCTGCAGGTCGTCCGCACTAAGTTCAATGGAAACTGAGGCGATATTTTCCTCCAAACGCGAGAGCTTCGTTGTGCCGGGAATGGGAACAATCCACGGCCTCTGAGCGAGCAGCCACGCCAGTGCAATCTGCGCTGGCGTCGCTTTCCTTCGAGCCGCAATGCCGGCAAGCAGCTCGATCAATGACTGATTCGCTTTCCTCGCTTCTGGAGTGAATCGAGGAAGAAGATTGCGGAAGTCGCCGCTATCGAACGTCGTATTCTCGTCCATTTTGCCAGTGAGAAATCCCCTGCCGAGAGGGCTGTAAGGAACCAGACCAATCCCGAGTTCCTCAAGCACCGCCAACAATTCGTTTTCGGGTTCTCTGAACCAAATCGAATATTCATTTTGGACGGCAGTGACAGGCTGCACTGCATGCGCGCGCCGAATTGTTTTTATTCCCGCCTCTGAGAGGCCGAAATGCTTCACTTTGCCTTGTCGAATCAGGTCCTTCACCGTTCCAGCCACATCTTCGATTGGCACATTCGGATCGACGCGGTGCTGGTAAAACAAATCGATGCGATCCGTCTTCAGCCGCTTGAGCGATGCGTCCGCAACCTGCTTGATGTGCTCTGGTCTGCTGTCGGTACCTGACTGCTTGCCTGTGGTTGGGTCGATTTTGAAACCGAATTTCGTGGCAATGACGACTTTGTCTCGAACAGGTGGCAGAGCTTCGCCCAGAAGTTCTTCATTCGTGAACGGGCCATATACTTCGGCGGTATCGAAAAACGTGACGCCGAGCTCGACTGCCTTGTGAAGTAGCGATATCATCTCCCGCTTGTCTTTGGGCTGCCCGTACGACGCGCTCATCCCCATGCAGCCAAGACCCATCGCCGAAACTTCCAAATTACCATTTCCCAATTTGCGCTTTCTCATGATTTACCTCCGGCTTCTCATCTAATATGGGCCTCAGTGCGCTTCAGTTTAGCTTCGAGCGCAACTTTTACAACCGGCCATTCGGAATCGATGATGCTGAAATATATGGAATGGCGAATCCTGCCGGTGGAAGTGATCATATGATTGCGAAAAATGCCTTCCTCACGCGCACCAATACGCCCAATGGCCTTGCGCGATTTTTCATTCAGCGAATCCGTCTTCAGTTCGACGCGAATGCAGCCGAGTGTTTCGAATGCATGGCGCAGGAGAAGATATTTGCATTCGGTATTCACAGCAGTACGCTGCCACGGAATCGCGACCCAGGTCCAACCGATTTCGATGCGGCGATGCACGTGCTCGATATTTGCGTAGCGTGTGGTGCCGATCACTTTGCCCGAAGCGCGCTCGACGATCGTGAACGGCAACGAAACTCCGCGCGCTTGCTGCTCTAAAGCCGCTGCGACGTAAGCCAGCATTTCCTCGCGCGAGTGGACGGGATCCGGAATCCATCGCCACAGTTCTTCGTCCAAGCCCACATCGGCGAGCATGGGGCCGTGCGCGGGCAGCATCGGCTCGAGCTGCACGAATTCGCCGGTGAGCGTCACCGGCTCGACGATCATTTGATTGGAGGTCGCCTCGCCCATCCCCATTGTTCCCTTCCCGTTCGGGCTAGCTCGCGAATCCGCCCGGCGGTATTATAGCGTTAGAACCGCGTGCTGCGCTGATTGAGGAGCGCCATATGAAGAATGCGAGTCGAGTTTCTCACCGATTTTCTTTTGTGTTGATCGCGGCGACCTATTGCTTTGTTTTCTGCTTTCCGCCAACGGGTGCGAGTCAACCCCCTCCGCAAAATCAACACTGGATCGGCTACATCACGGACACGCATTGCGGCACGCACTGCCAGGTTACATCGAAAATGAGGCCGGATCTGAAATGCGTACGCCTTTGCGTGAAGAAAGGCTCAAAGTATGGCCTATGGACAGGCAATCAGGTTTACGTTCTGAATCCTCAGACGCTGGCCGCGCAGTTCGCCGCGCAAAACGTGAGAGTAACGGGCACAATCAAGAACGGCGTCATCTATGCCACGTTTATCGTTCCCGTGCCACTACAGAAACCTCCCACTAAGCCAGGCCGCTGATTATTGTTTGTAGATAACGCCGCCCTTCATCACGAAGGAAACTCTTGTCACCACGCTGATGTCCTCGAGCGGGTTGCCGGGCACGGCGACAATGTCTGCAAAATATCCGGGTTTCAAATCGCCGATCTGACCCTGCCACATCAGCACCTTGGCCCCTTCGAGCATGTCGGCTTGAAGCACGGCAAGCGGCTTCATTCCATACTGCGCCATCAGGACCAATTCCCGCGTCTGCGTGCCGTGCATGAACGGGCCGACATCTGAACCGACGGCGAACGGAATGCCCGCGGCGATCTGCCGTTTGAATTGCTGCGCCTTAAAGTCGAGCACGGCGTGCTCGCTCGCCGCCGCAGCAGGCGAAGGTGCATGGTCCGCGAAATATTCGAAAACCGTAAACGTGGGAACGGCAGGAATATCTTTTTCGCGCATGATGCGCATGGTTTCGTCGCTCAGGTACGTCGCATGATCGATGGACTCGACTCCCGCCTGCGCGGCGTAGAGCGCGCCCGGTTCGCCATTGCAGTGCACGCCGACTTTGGTGCCCAGCCGCGCCGCTTCCTGCACTCCAGCCGCGAGCTGCGCTTCCGTGTATTGATATTGCGAAATGAATTTGCCGTCGCGCAGAACATCACGGCCCGTTTCGTACATTTTCACGAAATCGGAGCCTTCCTTGTGCTGCTCGCGAATGGTTTCGACGATTTCGTCTATGGTATTCGCGTAGTCAGCATTTCCCAGCACGTGCTGCGCGGGATTGAAGCCGACTGCGTCTTCATGCCCGCCGAGAATAGAGATGGCATTACCGCTGAGGCGCAGGCGCGGACCGGGAATTTCGCCGAGATTGATGGCGTTGCGCACCGCGGTGTCTGCCGAGCCAGCGCCTTCTGTGCCCATATCCCGCTCCGCGGTGAATCCAGCCATCAAATCAGCGCGGGCGTTGAGCGTCGCGGTGATGGTGCGCTCCGGCGCGGATTCGTCTACGGTCTGCATGCCTTCGTTGCCGGGATGCAAGAAAAGATGTACGTGCGCGTCGATCATGCCAGGCATGAGCGTTGTGTCTCCCAGATCAATCGTCTGGGCATCGGCGGGATGCGTGACCGAGCTGCCCACTTCGGCGATTTTGTCGCCGCGAATGAGCACTTCCCCAGGCGAAATAATTTTGCCTGACTCAATGTCAAGCAAACGCGCGGCGTGGAGCACGATGGGATGATCTGGAGGCGCGTAAGTGTGCTCGAAACCGTTATGCATCGTTTCGCTCTGCGCAAATGCGGCTGGGACGACAGCGATTGTGGTGAGAATCGAAAGTGCAAACAGAAGGATGCAATTCGGGATAATGTGCGTGTAATTGTTTTTCATGGCGCCGGAATAATACCACTTCCCATGCGGCTTGGAATTACGACTGTATCCGCGCTTCGGCTGCGGCGCGGATGTCAGCCGGAAAAGGACACGCTTTGCGCGTTTGGCGGTCGAGGTGAACGGCTGTCAGCTCCGTGGTCGCGGCCACTGTGCCCTTCTCGATGTTGCGCATTTCGTGCACGAAGCGAATCACTTTGTCGCGAACCTCCAGGACTCGCGACCTGACTTCGATCACGTCGCCAGCAAACAATTCCTCTTTGTAAGTTGTGTTTTGCTGCACGCCGGCGATGCCGCGATGCTGTTCGCGCATATACGTGGGTGTAATTCCGAGCTCCGCGAACAAATTCCACGTCGCCTCGTCGAATTTTCCCGTATACCACATCACGTTCATGTGTCCCATGTGATCGCAGTGCCACGGATGCACCGCGCCCTTGTAGGTGAGCATGTCCATCACCTCTCCTTTCCCATTCGGCGGCGACCGGTGATCTTAACAGCGAAATGCGGCTGCCAATCAGGAAGTAGGCCATGTCCGTGATAAAATAGATTTATCGGGGGCGAAACGGTTTCGACGGAGGCTGTCGCGGCCCGAAGGCATGCCGGGCGTCACCTGCCCGCAATCGGGTGAATAAGTATAACTGCCAATCAGAACTTGGCACTCGCTGCTTAATTAAAAACTAAGTAGCGCGTCTCCCTTCCTGTCGCCCACGCGGGGAGGATGAGGCGTCGCAATGTGGGCTGGCTGGTGCGTTTCGGCCCGTAATGCGCCAGCGAGATCATCGGGCTAGTTGGCCGCGTTTCTTGCTCGTTCTGAGCGCGGCTGGCGAACAGCGGAGTGCTGCGAGGCATGGCCGCACCGGAACGAGCTAAGCATGTAGTCTTCGTGCTACAAGGCCTCTCGGACGGGGGTTCAACTCCCCCCGCCTCCACCAAATTGTAGACAGACCATCACGTCGGAGCTGCTGAAAGCTGAGCGTGCGACAGCGCGCACGTCTGCATGTGCTAGAATTCCGCGCGACAGAATGGGGCTCCTGGCCGGCACAAAAATCGGTGCGTATGAAATCATTGCTCCGCTAGGCGCGGGCGGAATGGGAGAGGTCTACCGCGCCACAGATACGCGGCTCGGGCGCGAAGTCGCGATTAAAGTACTCCCCGCTTCATTTTCGCGCGATTCTGAGAGGCTCAAGCGATTTGAGCAGGAAGCGCGTGCCGCGGGCCAGCTCAACCATCCGAACATTCTTACGGTTCACGAATTTGGCATGCATGACGGCGCGCCGTATGTCGTTTCGGAATTGCTGGAAGGTGAAACGCTGCGCCAGCGCCTCACCGATCGCGACGGGCGCCGCATGGGCAGCGTCTCCGGCGCCACCACGGATGCGAACGCGCGGACTCCGGGAAGCTCCGGGCGTGACACGGGCACGAAAACTTTCACGGCAGGCGTTGCACTTCCACCGCGCAAGGCCATCGATTACGGCGTGCAGATCGCCAATGGGCTCGCAGCGGCGCACGACAAAGGAATCGTTCACCGCGATCTGAAGCCGGAGAACATTTTCATTACGCGCGACGGCCGCGTGAAAATTCTCGACTTCGGCCTCGCGAAACTGATCGCTCCCGAAATCGATGGCGAAACACGAACGCAAGCCGGCCCGGCAACAGCGGTGACGGATGCAGGAGTGGTGCTCGGCACGGCGGGATACATGTCGCCAGAGCAGGTTCGCGCACAGAAAACCGATCATCGCTCGGACATTTTTTCCTTTGGCACGATTCTGTACGAAATGCTCTCCGGCAAACGCGCGTTCCATCGCGATTCCAGCGTGGAGACAATGTCGGCAATTTTGAAGGACGAGCCGCAGGAGCTTTCGTCGACGGCGCATAATGTTTCTCCGGCGCTGCAACGCGTGGTGGACCACTGTTTGGAAAAGGATCTCGAGGCCCGTTTCCAATCCGCGCGCGACCTTGCGTTTGCGCTGGAAGCAGCCTCGGGGACCTCTGGAGCGAGCGCGTCCGAAACAGCTCTCGGTTCCGCGGCGGCTTCGCGCAAGAAACGAAAACTCGTTTTCGCCACGGTGGGCACGCTAGGCCTCATCGTTGTCGGCGTTGCGGCGTTCTTTCTCGGCAGACGCACAGCGGTGCAGACACTACCGTCCTTCCAACGACTGACTTTCCGGCGCGGACTCGTCGATACGGCACGCTTCAGCCCCGACGGACAGACGGTCTTATATTCTGCGGAATGGGAAGGCGGCCCGGTAAACGTTTTTTCCACTATGCCGGGCAGCCCCGAGTCGCGCTCGCTCGGCCTGCCTCCGTCGAGTGATCTTCTTGCTATCTCATCTTCGGGCGAGATCGCTCTGCTCCTGCGCGCGCAAAGGGCGGCGAACTCGTTTCAAATTGTCGGCACGCTGGCAGAAATGTCGCTGGGCGGTGGCGCGCCGCGAGAAATCCTCAAAAATGTCGTGGATGCCGATTGGTCGCCAGATGGAAAACAGTTGGCCGTTGTGCAGATGGAGCCCGACAAGGAGACGCTCGAATATCCTATCGGCAAAGTTCTGTACGAGACACAGGGCTGGATCGCAAGTCCGAGAATTTCCCCTGATGGGCAGCACATTGCCTTCGCCGATCACCCCGTTGTAGGTGATGATCTCGGCACAATCTGCACACTTAACCTTTCGGGAAAGAAAATCGCGCTCACGGAGCGTTTTGGCAGCCTCCAGGGCGTTGCGTGGTCTCGCTCAGGCAATGCGATTTGGTTCACAGCCGCACAGTCCGGATCAGACCGCGAGCTTTATTCGGTAACACTCTCCGGCAGCCAGCATCGGATTGCCCAAACTCCGAACGATATGACACTTTTTGACGTGGGCAAGGATGGTCGCGTCCTCGTCAAGCAAGAAGACAATCGCGGCGAGATGGTTGCGGAAATTGGTGAGGATACCGAGCGGCCGCTGACCTGGCTCGACCTCTCTGTCCCTGCCGATGTGTCCGCAGACGGAAAGACGCTGCTCTTTACGGAAGCGGGCGATGGCGGCGGGTCTGACTACTCGGTTTACTTGCGTAAGCTCGACGGCTCACCCGCCGTGCTGCTGGGAGACGGGCTCGCGCTAACGCTTTCGCCGGATGGGCAGTGGGTCACTGCTTATAACGTTAGTGGCCCCGAACAAGGGCACCTCTCTCTGCTTCCGACGGGCCCAGGACAGGCTCGCCAGTTGACCGCGAGCAGTGCTGCAGAGTATGCGCCTGCTTGGCTGCCCGATGGCAAGAGTATCCTGTTTACCGGAGGAGAAAAAGATGGCGGCGAGCGCGTCTACATGCAAGCGATCGATGGCGGTGCGCCGCGCGCCATCACGCCCGAAGGTTTCGAGTCCCCGGTACCTGACGCCATCTCGCCTGATGGGAAATCATTCATTGCGCGCAGGACCTCGGATGGCGCCTGGGTTATTCTTCCCATCCTCGGAGGGCCGCCGCGCTCCATTCCCGGCACAGTGCCGGAGGATACTCCGCTCCGATGGACGCAGGATGACCGCTCGATCTATGTCGCCGAACTCGGCAGTTCGTCCTCGCCTGCGGAAATCTTCAGGCTGGATCTCGCCACCGGAAAACACACACTGGTGAAGGAATTAGTCCCTGGCGATCGCGCCGGGTTTTGGGGAGTTGATCACGCGGCCATTTCGGCAGATGGCAAGACCATCGTGTTTGCGTACCACCGCCTCATTTCCAATCTCTACCTGCTCAAAACTGCGAGGTGATTCCTGCAAATCGGGCTGCCGCCAGAACCAGCCCGTCTCCACGATTGAATTCGCGTTACTTTTGCGGCGTTTCCGGCAGCGGGTTGTTGTTAATGTATTTGCAGACGTCTTTCACTGCGTTGCTGAGCAGCACAGTGCGCGTGGCGAACACGACATCACCGTTGGGTTTGCTCCTCAGCATAAAGCGGTACTGCTGCGGATACCAGCGCGCATCGAGCATATAGTTGGATTCTTTAGAACTGAGTGTCAAAGTGACGTTGGGGCACTTTTCTTCCAAATTCTTCACGATATCCGCCGATGGGACCCGGGACGCGGGCGACAGGATCAGCTTCACCGCCGAATACGACGAAGGGTGCTTAGCGTGAGCCGCACCAGCCGCGAATAGTAACGCCATTACCGAAGCTGCAATCACTAATTTCGTTTTCATCCGTTCTCTCCCTGTGCGATCTCTTCCGCTATGCCTCGCCAACGCGCTATTGGACTCACACTTTTTTTGACGGATTCTTTAGCGAGATGGTTGCATCGTCTGAGCACTGAATTACTTCTCTCGCAACACGCGTCGTCGCCGCTCTCTCACACCTCGGCCCACTAACTTCATAAACACAATCGGCGCGCAAAAGTTGCGCTCTTAACCTGCTTTGACGATAGGCGCAACCGTTCCATCACCAAGAAGCATCTTATCAATTAGAGCGCTCCAGCCCCGCTGTCGAGGCAATGCTGCAGCAACTCCCCTCACTACCGGCTGCTCCAAAGAATCCGCCTGACGCGAATTCGAAGAAGTCCCGCGAAAAAGTCGATCGAGTGCGACGCCGATTCATCTGGACTTTTCTATGGGGTTACTTGGGCGTGAATTTCCTGATGTTCCTGCGCTACTTCTTTCCGCGCGCCCTCTTCGAACCGAGCACGCAGGTCAACATTGGCTATCCTTCCGATTTTGTGATCGGAGTAAATCAGCAATTCCTACAATCGAACCGCATCTGGGTACGCAAGGATCCCGGCGAGATTTTCGTGATTAAGGCCGTGTGCACGCACCTGGGTTGCACCCCGGACTGGATGCCGCAGCAAAATATTTTTCACTGTCCGTGCCACGGCAGCGAATACGATATTGACGGAATCAACTTTGCCGGACCCGCGCCGCGTCCGATGGATCGTTGCTTCCTGCAACTTCAGCCCAACGGCACAATTCTCGTCGACACCGCGCGCCTGTACCTGAACGAGTCTTATGCCGGCATCAATCAGTTCAACGATCCCGGCGCCTTCCTCAGCATCTGAAGAAATAAACCCACCCGCTCTGTTCGCAAGATCCTTAGCGGCCGGCCGAGGCGCTTTTGGCTTTGTCGGCGCGGACGGCCGGCACATCGACGAGATGCTCGGCCAAGAACCAGACTTGCAGTTCATTGGTGCGAATCACCTCGCTGACGATCAGATCGTTGGTGCCATCATCGCCGCCGTCGTCGGCATCGCGCGCGAATATTCGCGCCTCCTTCAAAATAATTTCGTGCGCCTCGAGAAGACGTGAAAGCTGCACAGGGAGCTCTTCGCGGCCACGCGGCGGACGTGGAATCAGCGTCGTTTCGGCAACATCCGAGGCCATCGCGATGCTGACACCGCCAAGGGTCTGAATGCGCTCGGCGATAGCATCGACGAGCTCATTTTGCTCACCATAATGCTTATCGAACAGCAGATGGATTTGGTAGAAGGTGTGGCCGGTGACCTGCCAGTGATGCTTTTTGTACATATCGCGAAGCGTGATCGTGTCGGCCAGAAGCTGATTGAGATTTTCGGAGCTCGTGGCGCAGACTTTTTCATCAAGCGCGATGGGAAGCTTGGCAATTTTGCCGTAGGGCTGAATCTCATGGGCGTGCTGATGCAGGATCGGTCTCGATTGAGAGGACCCGGATTCTAATTGATTGTAATCGGGGGTGCGCTTATCGTTTTTTGGGCTCATCGTTATTCTCTCCTTCATAGCTATGTAGATGCCGGCGCGCGGCGCCAGTTTCAGCGAACCGCGTGGGCTACAGCATGATGATGATTTGAGCCGGGGCTTTTCTTCGTACGCTTGGCGTGCGTGGCGCGATCGAAATAGCCGATCCGCTCGAGAACGGCTCCAACAATGAGCGGCAGGGAAACTGTCGCATCGTCGAATACTTCGGCGAAGCGTCCGCCTTCATCCGGCGGAACGAATTTTCCCCAGGAAACGGCCTCGGTGTATGTGCTGCCGGAGAGGCCGCCCCAATGAACGGGCTCAGGACAGATGCGCAGCCCATAATTGTAGCGTTTCAATGGCATATCCTCATATCCGCGCCGCGCGAGCAATTCTGCATACACGCCGAACTGCTGCGACCAATTTCGCGGAACACCGCCGCCAATCGTGAAAATTCCCATGCGATCCGTGGCGAGCATGATTTCAGCAAAATGCTCGAAATCTGCAAATGAATCGAAGCGGAGGGGATCGCGGCCTTCCTTGCGGCGCTGGCGGCAATGGAGCGCGAAGTCGATGCCCAGCTCTGAATCAGTGAAAGCGGGAATGAAAACGGGAACGTTCTTTTCAAGGGCGGATTTGAGGATTCCGCGGCCGGGCGCGTACCGATGTAGATATTCTCCGATGCGCTGATTCAACTTCCAACTGCAGACCGTTTCTTCCGGATCCCATTTATCCAGGAGCGCCTCGACAATTTCCTCGATGTAGTCGAGATTCAGCTCCGGCTCGAGCGAATCGTAAACGCGGTTGTATCCAGCAAAGAAGAGCTCTTTGTCGCACATCTTGGGGTCATAGCGGAAATGATGTTTGCCAGCGGCTTCGACGAGGCCGTGAGCCATCAGCGCCCCAGTCGAAACGACGGCTTTCACAATGCCGGAATCGATCAAATCACAAAAAACCAAGCCCATTTTCGCGACGGTCATCGCACCGGAAAGAGTAAGCACGACGAAGCAATCTTTGTCGCGCGCCATGGCTTCAAGGACGTCCGCCGCATCGCCGACCTGGCGTCCGGTAAAAGCAGTCTGGCCCATCGCGCGGACAAGCTCATCGACAGTATGCGTTTTGGAAAGATCCAGCGGATAAATCGGAGTCAGTCGATCCTCAATCGGATCGTGCAGAACTCTTCCCGTCAGGCCCTTTTTCTTTGCCATTCAGCATCCTCAAAGGTAATGTATCACCTTCGAAGCATTTCTGCGGGCTATAAATAGTACAGAGCGGGAAAAGAAGGAAGAAAAAATTTCACCTCAAGGAAATGTACTCGTGCCTCTAAAAACCTACGCTGCTGTGACACCGGAAAACTTTGGGGGAATTCCGGAAGAAAGTTCAAAGTACGAAACTTCGCGCGCTGTAATTTTCCCGATTCCGCTCGAGCGCACCACAACTTACGAGCATGGCACTCGAAACGGTCCGAATGCGATTATCGCGGCCAGCCGCAACATGGAAACATGGGATGAAGAGCTGGGCATTGAGACATTCGCGAAAATCGGAATCGCAACGCTGCCGGCGATCGATACCGCCGAAGGAACGCTCGAAAAAGTGCTGGCGGACATTCATGCTACCGAGCTTGCGCTGCTTTCGGACGGAAAGTTCCCGTTGGCGCTGGGAGGCGAGCATTCGCTGACTCCGCCTTTGGTCTCTGCGGCGGTGAAAAAGTTTCCCGATTTGACAGTGCTGCAAATCGATGCGCATGCGGATTTGCGCGAAGCGTATCAGGGCAACCCCGCGAGCCACGCTTCAGCCATGCGGCGCGTTGTGGAGATGTGCCCGGCAGTGCAGGTGGCGATCCGATCGTTGTCCGTGGAAGAAGCGGAGGCCATTCCCCATTTGCGTACCAAGGTTTATTGGGCACGGGACATTGCGCGTGCGCCGCTTGAAAAATGGATTCCGCGCGTGATTGCGGATCTTTCGCAACACGTTTATCTGACTGTGGATTTGGATGGATTCGACCCCGCTTACATGCCCGCGACTGGCACACCGGAGCCGGGCGGACTCGATTGGTATCAGGTCACGACGCTGATTCGAGAAGTGGCACAAGCGCGAAAGATTGTGGCCGCAGACGTCGTGGAGTTGTTGCCGCAGCATGGGGATCACGCATCGGATTTCCTTGCGGCGAAGCTGATCTACAAGATTCTGGGTTATGCGCTGTACATGAAGCGAAAGTAGAACGACGCGTAGATTGAGCAGGCCTGAGTAACGAGAGCAATGATGCAAGCGGAGGAGCGGAATGTATTTCTTTTATGTGAGCCACGGACTGCTGGGATGGATCACCATCGGCTTGATTGCCGGATGGCTTGCGGGAACAGTTTCGCGAGGACGCGGGTTTGGATGCCTGGCAGACATTATTCTAGGTCTGATCGGCGCGGTGGTGGGCGGGTGGATTTTTTACAAGCTCGGAATACGAGTGGGCGGAGTGATTGGCAGCCTGGCGGCGGCGTTCGTAGGAGCGGTCGTTCTCGTCTCGATTGCGCGGCTGTTTGCGGGCCATCACGATCATTGAGGACAATGGATCAGATTGATAAAACCTGGAGACCGCCGAATACGTCTAAGAACGAAGAGAAATGAACCTTGAACTCTGACCTCCAAAATAATCACAGCACCGCATTTCGTGACCTGGCGCGAATGACGTTGCGCGTGCTGGCGCGCAACAAAATGCGTACGGCACTCACGATGCTGGGCATCACCATCGGGATCGCCGCGGTGATTTGCACCGTGGCGATCGGGGAAGGCAGTTCAGCTGAGATTCGGGAGCAGATTGCGAACCTCGGGGACAATTTGGTCTGGGTGCAAGCAGGCGGGCGCAACGTCAATGGCGTGCGGACCGGAAATGACAATACCAAGTCACTGACCGACGCGGACGCGGACGCACTGCCCAAAGAAATTCCACTGCTGAAACAGTGCTCGCCGAATACCGACGGACACGTCCAGATTATTTACGGCAACGAGAACTGGTACACACACATGCGCGGCGTCGGAACAAATTTCCAGCAAATCAAGAACTGGCCGCTCTCGAGTGGAATCAACTTTTCGGAAAACGATGTCGCAAGTTCGGCTCAAGTGGTGATATTGGGGCAAACGGTTGTGAATAACCTTTACCGGCCAGACGAAGATCCGATTGGAACAACGGTACGAATCAATGGGCTGCCATTCAAGGTCATCGGCGTGATGACAGAAAAAGGAATGACACCGTACGGGTGGGACCAGGATGACACCGCATCAATGCCGGTTTCGACAGCACAAAGGAAAGTTTTTGGTAATTATTGGCTCGACGATATTTTTTGCTCCGCAACTTCTTCGGACGCGATTGGGCCGGCGGATGACTTGGCAGAGCGGCTGCTGCGGCAGCGGCACCATTTGCGTCCTGACGAGCTAGATGACTTCAACATTCGAACTCCAACCCAGTTCCTCGAAGCCCAGGAACAGGCGAGCAAGACTTTCACGCTGATGCTGGCGTGTATTGCGTCGGTGTCGCTTCTCGTTGGCGGAATTGGAATCATGAACATCATGCTCGTGTCGGTAACCGAGCGTACGCGTGAAATCGGCGTCCGCATGGCGGTAGGCGCGACCGAGCACGATATTCAACTGCAATTTTTGACCGAAGCAATCATTGTGAGCTTGCTGGGAGGAGTGTGCGGAGTTTTCTTTGGAATATTTGCGTCGCGCGTGCTGGCCAGCACACTGGCTTGGTCGATGCAGATTCCACCAATGGCCATCCTCATTGCAGCAGCGTTTGCGCTTTTTGTCGGACTGTTTTTCGGATTCTATCCGGCGCAGAAAGCCGCGCAACTGGATCCCATCGAAGCACTGCGCTTCGAGTAGGTGTTCTCCCCCGTCTGACGTGCATCAGCGCAAATCCTTCCTCGGAAGGCCTGTGATAGGATAAACGGACAAATCGTAGAAAGAGAGTCGAAGAGAACAATTGAGTAAACCTTCCTTGTTGATGGTCCCGCTTGGCGGCCTGGGCGAATTCGGAATGAATATGATGGCCCTCCGCTACGGCGATGACATCCTCACCATTGACGCGGGCCTGATGTTTCCGGAGACGGAACTGCTCGGCGTCGACGTGGTGATTCCCGACATTACTTATCTGAAGCAGAACCGCGCCGGATTGCGCGCGCTCCTGCTCACCCACGCGCACGAAGACCACATCGGCGCGGTTCCTTATCTGCTGCCCGATCTCAACTGCCCCGTCTACGGGACACGATTCACGCTGGCCCTCGTGCGAAAAAAACTGGAGGAGCACGGACTGCTCGAAACCGCTGATCTACGAGAAATTGCTCCGGGCATGACCGTGACTCTGGGTCCCTTTCAGGTGGAATTTGTACACGTCACGCACAGCACGATTGAATGCGTCGCGCTGGCGATTCGCACGCCTCTGGGCATTGTCATTCACACCGGTGACTTTAAGGTAGACCCGACTCCCGTTGACGGCCAGCCATTCGACTTGCATCGCTTTGCGCGCTACGGGCAGGAAGGCGTGCTGGCGCTCTTGGCCGATTCGACCAACGCGGAACGGCCTGGCTACACGCCTTCAGAACGCGCAGTGCGGCCACGGCTTGAGGAGCTCTTTCGCGCGGCTCCAAAACGCGTCGTCATTTCATGTTTTTCGAGCTCTGTCTATCGCATTCAGCAGATCATCGATATTGCCACCGAGCAAGGCCGCAAGGTGGCGTTCGTCGGGCGCAGCATGGGCGACAATGTTGAAATCGCCCACTCTCTTGGCCAATTGCGCATTCCGGATGGATCTGTGGTGCGCCCGCAGGACATCAAATCGTACGACCCGCGAAAAATCGTGGTGCTGGCTTCAGGAAGCCAGGCAGAACCGATGTCGGCGCTGTCGCGCATCGCCGTGGACAATCACCGGCTGCTGGAGCTGCAGGAAAATGACACAGTAATTTTATCCGCGCGAATCATTCCCGGTAACGAAAAAGCAATTTCCCGGATGATTGACCATCTTTTCCGCCGACGCGTGCTGGTCTATTACGAGAGTGGCCGCTCGGCGCCCATTCACGTTTCAGGCCATGCGAGCCAGGAGGAGATGAAGCTTCTGCTGAATCTGGTGCGTCCGAAATATTTTGTTCCCATTCACGGCGAATACCGGCAGCTCTTCCAGCATGCTGCACTGGCGCAGCAGGTGGGATCCGTCTCCGGAGAAATCATGATGGTGGAATCAGGCCAGCCGATTGAGTTCACGCCCGAGGGCGCGTTCCGCGCCGAGCCTGTTCCTGTCGGCCGCGTGTGCGTGGATTCCGGCTCGCTGGAGGAAATTGAAGATGTCGTGATTCGCGATCGCCGCCACTTGGCGGAAGATGGCGTGGTCGTGCCGATTATCGCCATCAACAAGCACAGCGGGCGAATGGAAACTTCACCGGAAATTGTGACGCGCGGATTTTTGCCTGCGGAAGACGGGCAGGAGTTGCTGGCGCTTGCACGCACCGTGATTCTGAAAACGATGGAGCAGTCGAATCCGGAAGAGAAGATGGATTGGAGCGTCATCAAAGAAAAAATTCGTGTGGATTTGAAGCGATTCCTCAACAAGAAGACTTCAAAGCGGCCGATGATTTTACCAGTAATTTTGGAAGTTTAATTCTGCTGGTTCTGTGAACCCTCCACCAAAGGATGCGCGGCAACTGGCTTCAGCCAATATTGTCCTGCGTGCCGCGCGCGAACAGGACTTCGAAACGCTCTATGCGATTGACCAGGCATGCTATTCGTCGGACGTGGCTTACTCGCGCGCCGAGCTGCGCTGGTATCTGAGCCTGCGCGGCGCTGAATGCATTGTTGCGGAACTAGTAGGGAGAAAATCTGGCAGGTCGCAGGCGCGCCAAAGGATCGCAGGATTTGTGGTGACCACTAATCGCAGGCTTCATGGCCATATTGTGACCATCGACGTGCTGGAGATTTACCGAAGAAAAGGTGTGGCTTCGACCCTGCTGCGATGCGCCGAATCGAAAATGAGCCGGCAAGGTATTCAGGAGGTGTGGCTCGAAACGGCAACGAACAACGAGCCGGCAATTGCCTTCTGGAAAAAGCATGGCTATCTTAGCCGCGGCCTGCTGCCACATTATTACCCGAATAGACTGGACGCATACGCAATGTCGAAGACGCTGAGTCTACCCAATCCGGCATACGAAGGAGAACCGCGAGAATGACCCTATGGCACGTAATTATTCTGGCGATTGTGCAAGGACTTGCTGAGCTGCTGCCGGTATCCAGCTCCGCACATGTGATTGTTGCCGCTGAGTTGATGCACGAGAACATGTCCACTCCGAATAATGCTTTGCTGCTCGTGCTTCTGCACACAGGAACGATGTTTGCGGTGATTGTCTATTTCTGGCGGCGATGGGCGGCGGAAATTTTCGAATCGTGGGAAACATTTTGGCGGACAGTGAAGCTGCTTTTTGTATCCACACTGCTTTCCGGCTTGGTGTTCCTGCCTATCGACAAGCTTGTCGAGCACGTCCTCAGCAGAGGTGGGCAGCACGCCGATATTGAAGCACTTTTCAACAAGCTGAATTGGATTGCGCCCGCTTTGGCGGCAGCTGGGGTGCTGATCATTTATGCGGGTTTGTGTGAAGCGCGACGGCCGGAAAGTGAAGTGGAAAAATCTACAGCGCGGCGCGGCATTCGCTGGCCGGACGCGATTGTCATGGGAATTTTGCAAGGAATCGCAATTCCCTTCCGCGGCTTTTCGCGCTCTGGAGTGACGATTTCAGGCGGTCTGCTCACCGGTGGGGAGCGAAATGAAATTGAATGGTACAGTTTCGCGATGGTTGTCGTACTCACCCCGCTGGCAATCGCTTGGGAACTACGCCGCGTCTACAAAACGGCGCATGTTGCAGGCTATGGAGTGCATTGGAGCCCTGTCCTCACTCCCGGAATCATTGGAATGATTTTTTCGTTTCTCGCGGGACTCCTGGCACTGAAGTGGCTGAGCCGCTGGCTCGAAAATGGAAAATGGCATTGGTTCGGGATTTACTGCCTGGCCGCGGCGATCGCCGTTGGGTACTTGTATCACCTGGGGTACTGAGCCTCCAAACAATGGGGAATACGCTGTGTTATACGCAAGTACGCATCCGCAAAATTTTCCTTCGCTCCATCGGTTTGCCCTGTATAGTTGTTGCGGCGTCGGAGTTCCTCCAAAACGGACCTGCGCGACAGCGCCCGCGCATTCCGTAAAGACGCTGAGGCCTTCCCCACAGCCCAGGAGATTCTTGTGCGCATATTCGAGCTGACGGAAAACCGCCGGATCAACGAGCTGGTTGGATTTGTCGGAGTGACGCTTAGCGTCCTGCTGGCGCTGAGCCTTCTTTCCTATTCGCCGCAGGATGCGTCATTCAACGTCTCCGCGCCCGCACCGGTCGGCGGGCCTGCCCACAACTGGATTGGACCGGTCGGCGCGCACGTTGCTGACTTATTCTTTCAAGGTTTCGGTTACGCGGCATTTCTTTTTCCTCTCGCATTGCTGCTGCTGGCGCTCTGCTGGTTTCGAAGCAAGAAGGTCGCTACACCAATAGCGAAGGCAGCAGGTACTACGCTCTTCATCCTTGCGCTGCCGGCTGAATTTTCGTTATTAGGGCTACCCGATGTGCGCGGTGCGCTTCCTCCGGGCGGGTTGCTCGGCGAACTCGTAGCTCGTGCGTTGCGCGCGGGATTCAATTCGATTGGCGCGCATGTAGTTTCGCTGGCCTGCATATTTGCCGGATTATTTTTGACGACGCAATTTACGTTTGCGGGCACGGCGAAGTGGATGAAGGGACCGCTTGCGGAGAACGGATTCATCGGCAAACGAATTCATGCGCTGGTGGATCGCGTACGAGACTGGCGCGAGGCGCGCGATTCTGAAAAATTGCGGCGCCGGGTAGAGGAAATCAAGATCGCCGGGCGGCCGGCAGTCGCAACGCAAGTCAAAATGACCAAGGCTAGCGCGCTGAAGGAGGAGGAAGAAGCGGAAGCGTCGCGGGAGAATTCGCGGCCGTTGCCGACGATCACTTTTGGCGAACGCGGCGATGATGAACGGGCGCCGCGCCGATCGAGTCCCGAACCAAAGATTGCGAAGGGCAAAACGGCGTATCGACTTCCCTCCCCTGGGCTGCTGCGCTTTTCAGAGCGCGGCGAACGAATGACAGAATCCGAATTAAAGGAGTACGCGCGGGCCATCGAGCAAAAATGCGGGGAGTTTGATGTTGCCGGCCACGTGACTCAAATCAATCCCGGCCCTGTGGTTACGACGTTTGAACTGAAGCCGGAAGCGGGAATCAAGTACAGCCGCATTACAGGATTGGCCGACGATCTCTGCCTAGCGCTCAAGGCTGAGTCGATTTTAATCGAGCGCATTCCGGGAAAATCTACTGTCGGAATCGAAGTTCCGAATCCGCATCGTGAAACGATTGCCTTGCGCGAGCTGATTGAATCGGCGGAATTTGTGCATTCATCGACGAAACTGGCGCTGCCGCTTGGAAAAGATTTGGTCGGGCATATTCGCGCGGCGGATTTAACGCAGATGCCACATTTGCTGATTGCGGGCGCAACCGGAACCGGCAAGAGCGTGTTCATCAATTCCATGCTGATGGGAATGTTGTTCAAATCGACGCCGGATGAAATGAAATTGGTGCTGGTGGATCCAAAGCGCATCGAACTGGGGCTCTATGAAGATATTCCGCACCTTTTCACGCCGGTGGTGACCGACCCCAAGGTTGCGTCAAACGTGCTGCGCAACGCAACGCGAGAAATGGAGCGGCGGCTGAAGTTGCTCGCTCAGCGCGGTGTTAGGAACATTGACCAATACAATCGCACCTTTGAAAAAGGCCAGTCACTCTCGCTATTCGACGAGACTGAGGACCAGGAGCACAAACCTCTCCCATACATTGTGATTGTGATCGACGAGCTTGCCGATTTGATGATGGTGGATACGACGAACGTGGAGGAGTCCATCACGCGACTGGCGCAAATGGCGCGCGCAGTCGGCATTCATCTCATTCTGGCGACGCAGCGTCCGTCCGTTGACGTAATTACGGGGTTGATTAAAGCGAATTTCCCCGCTCGAATTTCGTTCCGCGTCGCGAGCAAAGTGGACTCACGCACGATTTTGGATACGAATGGCGCGGAATCGCTGCTGGGACGCGGCGATATGCTCTACTTGCCGGCCGGATCATCACGAATTCACCGCATTCACGGGCCGCTAGTTACAGAATCGGAAGTTGCAGCCGTCTGCGAATTCTGGCGCGAGCAGGCCAAGGCCATTTACAACGAAGAATTGCTCAAGCCGCCGAAAGATGAGAATGCCGCCACGGGGGACGACGGCGGTGAAGAGGTTGACGACGAGCTTTACCAAGAAGCGGTGCGCGTGGTCTGCGAAATGGGCCGCGCTTCCACTTCGACGCTGCAGCGGCGCTTGCGCGTAGGCTATGGCCGTGCGGCTCGACTGATTGACTTAATGGAGAAAGATGGAATTGTTGGCCCGCCGGATGGATCGCGCCCGCGCGAAGTCCTGAAAAAAAAGGATTGGATGCGCGAGTTTGATGAATCAATGAAATAGATTCATTCCTCATCCCGTTTCATCCGACGAGTATGGCCTGAGCTTCCGTAGGATGAACCCCTCCCCGCATTCCAATTCGGGGACGCCATTGGCAAATTCCCGAATTGCGTAACACAGCCGCTTCGATCCTCAATTTGACGCAAACCCGAACGCCCCGTATAGTTATTTGCTTCACTTTCATGCATGCAGCTTACTTTCCTGGCATCCGTTTGAATTGAGCCGGATTTATGATTAAAGACAAAAATGCCCGCTGAAATTGGAAAATCCTACGAACCGCAGGAGATCGAGCGTAAGTGGGCTCGATTGTGGTTTGAAAAACAGCTTTACCGCCCGCGCACCAACTCAACTGGCAAGATTTTTTCTATCGTGCTTCCCCCGCCGAATGTCACCGGCTCGATCCACATCGGCCACATGCTGGAGCATACGCAGATAGACGTTTTGGTTCGCTGGCGGCGAATGCAGGGATTCGAAACACTGTGGCTGCCGGGGATCGATCATGCGGGTATTGCGACCCAAGTGGTGGTCGAGCGCCAGCTCGCAGCTGAAGGCTTAAAACGAGAGGAGCTTGGCCGCGACGAATTTGAAAAGCGTGTCTGGCAGTGGAAAGCCGAGAGCGGCGGAAAGATAAAAGAGCAGATGATCCGGCTCGGGGTTTCCTGCGATTGGACGCGCGCGCGATTCACGCTGGATCCGCCGCTTTATCGCGCTGTAATGGAGGCATTTCTCCGCCTCTATCGCGAGGGCTTGATTTACCGCGGCCGGTACATGGTGAATTGGTGTCCGCGATGTCAAACGGCGCTCAGCGATCTGGAAACTGTGCATGAGCCTCGCGAGGGAAGACTGTGGTTCATCCGTTATCCGCTTCAAGGATCGAGTGAGTTCATCACCGTTGCGACCACGCGTCCTGAAACGATGCTCGGCGACACCGCAGTCGCTGTGCATCCCGATGATCCGCGGTATAGGCAATTCGTCGGCCGCAAAACCATATTGCCGCTGCTAAATCGCGAAATACCGATTATCGCCGACGAATTCGTCGATCGCGAATTTGGTACCGGTGCGGTGAAGATCACACCGGCGCACGATCCCAACGATTTCGCCATGGCCCAGCGGCATCATCTTGCGGAGATTGAGGCTATTTCTGCGGATGGGCACATCACAGCAGTTGGCGGGCCGTATGCGGGACTGGAGCGCTTCGCCGCAAGAGAAAAAATCGTGCAGGATCTGAAGCAAAGCGGCCTGCTGGAGAAAATCGAGCCGCATTCTCTGTCCGTCGCGATTTGCGACCGATGCAAAACGATTGTCGAGCCGCGACTCTCTGTTCAATGGTTTTGCAAAATGCCGCCATTGGCCGCGCCCGCAATCAGCGTCGTTGAGTCGAGTGTCATGACGATTGTTCCCGATAACCAGCGAAAGATCTTTCTCGATTGGCTCACAAATATCCGCGACTGGTGCATTTCGCGCCAGCTCTGGTGGGGGCATCGTATTCCCGTCTGGCATTGCGGCAAGTGCGGAGCCATGACGCCCGCCTCTGATTCGCGAGTCGAAGTCGTTGACGGATACGCGAGAATCGCCAGCATTCCGCAGGCTTGCCAGAAATGCGGCAGCAGCGAGTTGACGCAGGACCCCGATGTTCTGGATACGTGGTTCAGTTCTGGTTTGTGGCCATTCTCAACTCTCGGCTGGCCCGACGACACTGAAGATCTGCGCACATTCTATCCAACGAGTCTGCTCATCAGCGGCTACGACATTCTCTTTTTTTGGGATGCGCGCATGGTCATGCTGGGCCTGCACCTCATGCAGGGAAAAACTCCCGAGGAACGAATTCCCTTCCGACAACTTTATCTGCACGCGCTCGTGCGTGATCCTCACGGCATCAAAATGTCCAAAACCCGCGGAAACGTGATCGATCCTCTCGAAATCATCGAGAAGCACGGCACCGACGCATTGCGATTTGCCCTCGCCGTTATGGCCGCTCCCGGAACAGACATCGCGCTCAGCGAAGAGCGTATTCTTGGTTACCGCGCATTTGCGAATAAAATCTGGAATGCCGCGCGTTTCTTGTTTTTCAACCTCGAGAAAGCGGAAGCATCTGGACTGACACTCGAAGAGTTGGCCTCCCCGGCTGTTCGCGACGGCGCTCCCTATGAAACGGCCGACTCGCTTCCGCATCGCTGGATTTTCTCGCGACTCGCCTCCGTGGCTGCGCAGATCAACGAGGCGCTCGAAGCCTTTCGCTTCCATGAAGCCGCGCACGTGATTTACCACTTTTTTTGGGGCGACTTTTGCGACTGGTATATTGAATGGCTGAAGCCGCAGCTCAATTCTGAGAACCGCAAAGATGCAATCAGTGCTTGGCGGAATCTCTTCGCCGTTTTCGAATCCGCTCTTCGGCTGCTTCATCCATTTATGCCTTTTGTGACCGAAGAATTGTGGCATCGCCTGCCGGCGCGCGACGACATCGAATCGATTTCACTGGAGCGCTTCCCGCTTGAAAATGCGGCGTGGACCGATCCGGCAGCTGAGAATGACATGGCTTTACTCCAGGAAATCATTGGAAGCGCCAGAAACATCCGCGCAGAAGCAAACGTGGACGCGAAGAGAAAAGTGCCTGCCCAACTCTCATCAAAAGACTCTGAAGTACGCGAACTGGTGGAGCAAAACAAAAACGCCGTGATGCGCCTGGGATCCCTCTCGGAGCTCAGCATTGAGCACGAGCGTCTGACCGGAGGCGAAGATGCTCTTGTCCGCTCGACTGCCCAATTCGACTTGCGAATTCACATTGGAAAACTCCGCAACGTTCAGGGCGAAGTCGAGAAATTGAAAAAGGAAGAAGCACGGCTTAGCAAAGACATCGAAGCGAAGCGCCAGCGATTGGCCGACAGCGAATTTCGCAGCCGGGCCCCCGAAAATATTGTTCGAGGACTCGAAGCAACGCTTGCCGAGCGGCGGCGGGAATATCAGAAAATTGTCAATCGGCTAGCGGAACTGTCATAAAATCGCGCCGTTCTCGCCAGACGAATTGAAATGTCCTCATCGCGATCACGCGCTAAATTGGAAAACGACTGCCTGCCAGAGCAGACGGATCGCCGCATCGATTCCCTGCTCGCTTTGCTTGCGGAAAATCCCACCATTGTGATCAGCGGCGCGAAAATCGCCAGCGAAATCGGCGTGAAGCGGCAGACCGTGTGGCGATGGATCGAAACGCTGCGCGATTCCGGCGTGAATGTAAAAGGTCATCCACGCTCTGGGTACCACATCGAACGTGTTCCCGATATCCTCGCGCCGCAGTTACTTTCGTCGCATCTCCGGGGAACGCCATTCAGCAAGCGAATCCTTCATTTCTTCCAAACCGGATCGACGAACGACGTGGCTATGCGCTTGGCGCAGTCCGGCGAAGCGCACGGCACGGTTGTCATCGCGGAGCGGCAAACTGCCGGACGCGGAAGAGCGGGGCATTCATGGGTTTCGGAGAAATCCGCGGGCATTTACTGCAGCGTGATCCTCCGCCCTCCCATATCGCCTATGCAGGCGCCAGCTCTTACCCTCGTCGCCGGCCTGGCCGCGCATCAGGCAATCGCCGAAGAAACAGGCCTCTCTCCCGATATCCGCTGGCCTAACGACGTGATGCTCAACGGGAAAAAAGTTTGCGGAATTCTGACGGAGATGCAGGCGGAGCTCGGCCGCATTCACTTCGCGGTGATCGGAATCGGAATTAATGTCAATCATTCAAAGATGCCTCAGGAACTGGCGGGTATCGCTACTTCCCTGAGAATGGAGACAGCGCGCGAGCATTCGCGTCTGAAATTGCTTGCGCGTTTGCTCC
This sequence comes from Candidatus Acidiferrales bacterium, assembly GCA_030037335.1. GTDB lineage: Bacteria > Acidobacteriota > Terriglobia > Acidiferrales > UBA7541 > DAHUXN01. The sequence continues at coordinate 23,509 of JASHRN010000171.1, forward strand.
GGCAGCTCGACCGCGACTACAATCAGTTCGTCACTTCGGGCTCCGCTCCAATTGTGAGCAGGTTCGCTGAGGTCTCGAGCTACGTTCAGGGTAAGCGCGTGCGAATCACAACCGAACAGGAATCGTACATCGGCACAACGGCTGGCCTCGAGCCGGCGGGCATTCTCCGCGTGCAACGGGAGGGCGGCAGAGTCGAATCGATAGTCTCCGGCACGGTTTCCGAGGTCCTCTGATGCTGCTCGCGATTGACATCGGCAACACCAATACCGTTCTTGGCGTCTTCCGCGAAAAAGAACTTGTCTCTCACTGGCGGCTCACGACGGCGCGTGATCAAACCGTCGATGAGTACGGCATCCTGATCCGCGAGCTTTTCACCCTCGCTGGCCTTTCGGCAGCGGAAATCAACGGCATTATGATCGCGTCTGTGGTTCCCTCGCTCAATCCCACTCTGATGGAGATGGCCAAACGGTACTTCGATGCAAAAGCGCTGTTCGTAGAACCTGGTATCAAGACGGGCATGCCTGTCCACTACGATAATCCTCAAGAGGTGGGCGCGGATCGCATCGCAAACGGCGTGGCGGCGTTCGTGAAGTACGGCGGCCCGTGCATCGTTGTGGATTTTGGCACAGCGATCAACTTCGATGTCGTTTCGGAACGTGGCGAATATCTCGGCGGCGTTCTTGCGCCTGGGATCGGGATTTCCGCCGACGCGCTCTTCGCTCGCGCAGCGCGCCTGTTTCGCGTGGAGGTACGTGATCCCGGCAAAATCATTGGCACAACGACCGCCGCGTCGATGCAGGCCGGCCTGTACTACGGCTTTACGGATTTGGTCGATGGAATCCTGGATCGTCTGAAAAGGGAGTTAGGGGCTCAGACTCGCGTCGTCGCGACCGGCGGGCAAGCTGCGTTGATCGCAGCCAGCTCGCGCCATATCGATGAGATTGATGAGCACTTGACGCTCTCGGGATTGCAAATTTTGTGGGAACGAAACGCCGTGCCCGAGCATTCCAGTCAGCGAAATTCCTCAGATTTCGGCACGAGCCGAAAAAAGAGTTCAGTCTCGCAGAAAAGATCGCTCGACTAAGACTTCGAAATGAGCGAGTTTAATTACTTCAATTACTTCACGGAAATCGAAGAACATTTCTGTAAAAAACGGGGTGCGCATCTCCTGGTGTCCCCGCTGGATTGGGCCGTGGTCGAGACCTGGCAGAAATCTGCGATTCCGCTTGAAGCCGTTCTGCGCGGAATTGATCGTTCGTTTGAGAGTTATGAACGCTCCCGCCGCGGAGCGAACGGCCGGCCACTGAAGAGCCTCGTCTATTGCGTGGATGCCGTCCTCGAAGCTGCTTCAGAGCTTCAGGAGGCTGCCGCCGGAGCCGGGCCCAAGATCGAGAAAGAAACAGCCCCGCGCGAGCCGTTCTCTCATGAGGAAATATGCAACTTTCTCGAAGGTTGCCACAAAGCGCTGCTCGCCGGCGCCGCGAAACAGCGCACCGCGTCGCCTCATCTCGCTCAACAATTCGAGCAGGTAGCTGCGGAAATTCCTCCCATTCGATCCGGTATCGACCCAGAAACGAATTTTGATCTGGAGGATCTCGAGCGGCGCCTCACCGTATTGGAAGACAAACTGACCGCCGCGATTACGGTCGCGGCTGACAGCAGCGCCATGCTCGCAATCCGCCGTGACATGGACCGCGCCCTCTCGCCCTACCGGCGCAAACTCACTGCTGATCAGATTGCCTCGATCGAACGGCAGTACTTGCAGAAACGTCTGTTCGAAACTTACAGACTCGCTCGACTGAGCCTCTACTACATAAAATAAGCCGTGGCACAAACGCCTATGCAAGTGAAAATCGAAAAACTCGTGTACGGTGGTGACGGCCTTGCTCGCGAGGGAGAAACCGCTCTCTTCGTACCTTTTGTCGTGCCCGGTGAAGAGATCGAAGTTGAAATAACCGGACGCAAAAAGAAACTCGTTCGCGGCCAAATCAACCGCCTGCTCAAATCCGCGCCAGAACGCATCGCGCCCGCATGCCCACATTTTGGAGTTTGCGGCGGCTGCAATTACCAGCATATTTCGTATGAGGCGCAGCTCGCATATAAGGAACAAATCCTGCGCGAGACCCTCCGGCGCATCGGGCGAATCGACTGGACAGGGCCGATTGCCATTCATCGGTCGCCGTCGTGGGAATATCGAAATCGCGCGCAATGGACAGTTCGCGCGAATGAAGCGCGGTCGTCGCGCCAAAATGCAAGCACTGCGTCTGTGGGCTATTTCAGATCACACTCCTCAGAACTCTGCCCCGTGCGCACGTGTTTGATTATTTCACCGCGCCTGCTCTCGGTATTTCAGGCGTTGCGTGATACGTTTTCAACTGGCGCTCTTCCCAACGCGATACGCGGAATCGAAGCATTCGCCGACGCCAGCGATGCAGAGGTCCTCATGAATGTGGCCTGCTCGTCTTTTCCGCGCGCGCCTGAAGCGTTGCTCCAGAAAATCCAGCAGATCGTGCCATCCGCAAAAAGCATCCTCCTGCAAGATGCGGCAGGCAGCCGCATGTCTCTTCTGGGGCCCGGCTTTCTGAATTATGAAGTCTTGCAGAAGAAATTCCGCGTGGGCCATCTCTCGTTCTTTCAGGTGAATCGGTTTCTGATCGAAGAAATGGCCTCGACTGTCTGCAATCTCGCCGGCCACGGCGAGCTCGCCTTCGATCTCTATGCGGGAGTTGGGCTATTCGCACGTTTTCTTTCAAATAATTTCATCGAAACAATAGCAGTCGAAGATAATGTGGCGGCTGCGCGCGATCTCGAAACCGTCGCGGCGGCGGGGTCCCACTCAATCACCGTTCACAACAAGCCTGCTGGCTCTTTCCTTGCAGATTGGCATCGGAAGCGCTCTGCGCGTGTTCCTGACGTCATTGTCGCGGACCCGCCAAGGGCTGGCCTAGAAACCGAGGCCGTCCATCCGATAATGGCCGTCGCTTCGCGCAAGCTGGTCTACGTCTCATGCGATCCATCGACGCTCGCCCGTGATCTGGCCAAACTCTGCTCGTCAGCGTATACTCTCCGGGAACTTCACTTATTCGATATGTTTCCACAGGCCTACCATATTGAATCGATTGCATTCCTGGAACGGGCGCGGTGAAGCTGCCCGCCGTCTGGCTTGCGCTCGCGTTCGCGTCAGGAATTCTCGCGAGCCGCGTTGAAAAGAGCGCCGCCTTCTGGCTCGTCGCCTGCATTCTTGCCATCGCTCTGGGGCTTTCTGTTCTCCGGCTCGACAAGCTGACGAAGACCTCCGCTCTGCTGGTTCTGGTGGCATGGTTCGCGCTCGGCGGGCTCGGTGCGAGCCTGGAACGCGCGTACATTCCTCACAATGACGTCACCGCACTGATTGCGCATGGCGTGCTCAACGTGCAGGAACCGCTCCGCTGGCAAGGCCGTCTACGCGAAGACCCGGAGCAAACTCCCCTAGGATTGCGCTACGTCATCAATCTCCAAAGCGTGGAGGCGGCCGGAAAAACCCTCGCCGTCCATGGCGGCCTCAGGCTGACTTACTATCGCAGCCCCGACGGCACAAATCCTCCGGAATTGCGCGCTGGCGATATTGTCGAGGCTCTTTGCCGCGCACGCATTCCCCGCAATTACCTTGATCCTGGCGCATTTGATGAACGGGGTTATCTCGCGCGCCAGGGCATCGAGTTACTCGCCTCCCTTCGCAGCGTCGAGCTGCTGCAGCGCGTGGGAAGTTCGCCTTGGTCCATTGCGGAAAGCTTGGCACGCGCGCGTGGCAATCTTCTAAATCGCGTGGACCATCTCTTCGTGGGAAACCCCTCTCGTATTGCCGTTCTCCGCGCGATGCTTCTGGGCGACCGGAACTTCGTCAATTCAGACATCGCCGTGGAATTCCAAAAGACTTCCTCTTTTCACGTGCTTGTGCTTGCCGGATTGCACGTTGCGGCTCTGGCGTTCTTCTTTTTCTGGCTTGGTCGAATCTTTCGCCTGCCACCAGTGTTTACCACCGTACTGGTGCTGGCTGCGCTCGCGGCGTACGTGGGCGTTGTACAGGACCGCCCGCCCATCCTGCGCGCTGCGCTCATGACCGGAATCTTCTTGTGCGCGCGCCTTTTCTTCCGCCGCGTCGCTCTGCTGAATACCGTCGCGCTTGCGGCCATCATTCTTCTTGTTGTCCGCCCGAGCGATTTATTCCAATCGAGTTTCCAACTGTCATTTCTCGCCGCTGCGGTGATCGCCGGAGTGGCCATTCCCTGGATCGACCGCACCAGCACGCCCTACCGCCGCGCTCTCGAGCATCTCAGCGACGCCACTCGCGACAGGCTCCATGCGCCTCGCGCCACACAGTTCAGGCTTGATTTGCGCGCGCTTACAAACTTTCTGGCGTCGAGCCTTCCGAAGCGAGTCGCGCATCACGCCGAGCTCTTTACCGCCATGCCGCTGCGCTTTGGGCTCCGCGTGTGGGAGATTTTCCTGCTTTCCTTCTGCATTCAACTTGGCATGTCTCCGTTGCTGGCCCTTTATTTCCATCGTGCGAGCATTTCGGGGCCGGTGAGCAATGTCTTCGCTGTCCCGCTGGCCGGCGTCATCGTACCGCTCGGCTTTCTGACGCTGACGATCAGCTACGCTTCGCCTGTGATTGCCGCGCTGCTTGCAAAATGCGAGAGCGCTCTGGTGGCGCTATTGCTTGTCGCTATGCGTTGGCTCAGCAGCGCTCCGGGGATTTCCTGGAGAATTCCCCAGCCACCGGCCGCGCTCCTTTTTGCATTTTTTATTGCACTGACTTTCTTGGCAGTCATGGCATGGTCAGCGAGCGAGGCTCGCGCCCACCAAAACGCGCGTGTTCCGCAAACGAGTAGTACCGCAATCGCCGAGCACTGCGTTGTGATCGCCATTTTGATCCTTGCTGCGCTGATAGCCACCCATCCATTCGCGCCCAATCTGAAGCACTCGAAACTCGAAGCAACGGTGCTGGACGTTGGCCAGGGCGATTCAATCTTTGTCGCTTATCCCGATGGAAAAACGATGTTGATCGACGGAGGCGGCGCGAGCGGCGCTGCGCAAGTTCCCGGATTCCATGTTGGTTTCGACATTGGCGAGCAGGTAGTCTCACCATACCTCTGGTCCCGCGGAATCAAACGGCTCGACGTCGTGATGCTTACTCACGCACATCACGATCATATCGATGGCCTGCACTCCGTCTTGAACAACTTCCATGTCGGCCAACTCTGGGTTGGCCGCGATGAAGATTCGCCTGCTTACCGCCAGCTTCTCGCCGAGGCTCGCACGCATGGCGTTGCAATTCTCCATGTGTCGCAAGGATATGACTTCAACTGGGATGGAACTCGCGGAGAAATTCTGTGGCCTCGCCCTGAAGACCCTTCCGCTGAACTTCCGGAACCCGCCAACAATGATTCCGTCGTCTTGCGAATCACAGACGGCCCAATCCACTATCTGTTGACCGGAGACGCCGAACGCCAAGTCGAAAAAACGCTGCTGGATGACCAGCAGAGCTTACAATCTGATTTTCTTAAAGTGCCTCATCACGGAAGCAAAACCTCTTCGACCGCTGCATTTCTGGATGCCGTCAAACCGCAGATCGCCGTAATTTCAGTTGGACAGGACAACTCTTACGGTCAGCCAAATCCAGAAACGATCCAGCGGTATATTGCCAGGAATATTCCGCTCTTCCAAACAGATCTGAACGGCGCCGTGACCGTCTTGACCGATGGGCGCGCACTATCGGCGCAACCGTTTGTGCCGAATGGAAAAATTGAGAGTGCAGCCCTTCGATGATGAGGTCAGGAGCTCTTCGCCGGATTACTCCTCAGGACTTTCGAGTTCTATGCCTTCGCTGCTCCGGAGATACTCGGAAATCACTTTGCGCGCTTCATCCGCCCGTGATTCCAGCACAATCACATCGGCATCGTGAAATGCTTCTCCAGATTCTCCCATGGGAAATGGATCCGTGTTCGAAGAACCCGGCGATTCGATTCCGGCGCTCTGCAGCAGCCCGCGAATCACCATCGCTTCCGTGGCGGAGCCAGCTGTGTGAATGACTACAATCTTGTCTTTGCTATGCCCGCTATCCACGCAGCATCCTTGAAAAAGATATCTCGCTCGGTTCGGAGGTGCCGATAGTAATCCAATACCAGCGGTATGACCAGACAGGATTTTCCGCCTCTAGCCCGCTGCGTACAGAATTTACGGAAGCCACCGCATTCTGATCCAAAGGAGCGCGATCCCTACGGCAAACCCTATCGCAGCTTGATACTCACGGTTTCGTCGATAGAGGTCTGCAGAAAACCGTTCCGCACCAAGCGATTCGAATTTTCGAACTCGCGGCCAGAAGAGAGGAACATCTGTCGCATATTTCTTGAAGCTCTCGCCGTAATGTGCCTGAAGTTCGGCTTCTTCACGCCGCATCACCGCTGGATAAAACACGGCGAGATACGCCGCAACCACGATCGCGGCCCAAATCGACGCGCTTGCTACAACAAGTCCAGCGGCAAGAATCACGCTCCCAAAATAGAGAGGATTCCGCATATATGCGTAAGGTCCGCCGACGGCAAGGGCCTGATGTTTTCGTAAGTGCCCAGCCGCCCAGGCTCGAATGATCAGTCCCAGCACCCCTATTCCGGCCCCGATGATCAGCGACCGAGGTGTGGGACGCGCCAGCGCAAGGTAGACAAGCGCGACCGGATAGCCGATGCGCACGCGCCAGCGAATCCAGAAGCTTGTCGCCTCAGCCACTATGGCGTCCTCAGCCGTCGCTCGACAGCATCGAGCACATCCTCAACGCTAATGGCCAGCATCCCCGGAGACACAACCTTGCTATGACGATATGTAGTTTCTTCAGGCCGCGCTTTCCGCACGACGATGTCGCCAGCCGAGAAAGGGCCATTTCGTGCCGGATCAGTCGGCCCATAGAGTCCCACCACTGGAATGCCCAGCGCCGACGCAAGGTGCAGCGGTCCTGTGTCGCCCGCAACCATCAGACTGGCGCCGCGCAAAAGTGCTATCAACTGCTTCAGATTGAACATTTCGACGATTGGTGCCGGGTCGCCAGCGCTCCGGCAAACTCTTTCCGCTAATTCCTCTTCTCCGGGCCCAAAACTCACTATCCCTTGCCATCCGTATTTTTTCGTCAGCTCCCGATGCAACTCTCCGTAGCGCTCCGCGGGCCAGCATTTCGCGCCCCATCCGCCGCCGGGCGAAAGCACGAAATACTTCTCAACATTTTTCGCCGCCAAAATCCGTTTCACTTCTTCCGTTTCTCGAGCCGCTCCAGGAAGGGGAAAACGAATCTGGCCTTCGCGCGCCCCGGCCGCCCGCGCAAGCTCCAGGTTGTGCTCAATTTTGTGCGTACTGTGCGGATGAATCGTTGTGGTATAGAAAAGTGCTGCTCCGCTTTCTCGCGAATACTGCGAATCGAAACCCAGCCGCTTTGGCGCGCCAGAAATCCATCCAAGAATCGCCGAGCGATAAAGCGATTGGAAATCGATCGCAATCGTGTAGTTTGCGGCTCTCAATCGGCGCACACACTCAAGTACATTTCGCCATGAGCCGCGGTTGATTGTGACCACGTGATCGATGCAGGGATTTTCGTCGAGGATTGCCGCCCACTTCTCGTCGACCAGCCAGTCAATCCTGGCCCGGGGAAACGCTTCCTGCAGAGTGCAAACCGCCGGAAGGGTATGAACAATGTCTCCGAGGGCTCCCATGCGAAGAATGAGAAAACGCTGGTCATCCATTTCGGGCATTTCTGGCATTTCGGGCGTTTCGGGGATTTTGGGAATGCCGAATGTGTTCGATAAGGTCTCGCGTCGAATGTTTCTTTTCGTCGCCTACAATGGCGATGCGGATACCCAGCCGCTCCGATTCATCCCGCTCGGGCACGCTCTCCGGCGTGTAATCAGTTCCTTTCGCATGAACATCCGGATGCAACTCACGCAAAAGCGGACGAACATCCTCCTCGTCAAAAACCACAACAAAATCCACCGTCTTGAGCGCGGCAACCAATTCGGCACGATCCGATTGCGCCAAAATCGGCCGTCCCGATGCTTTCAGCTTTCGCACACTTGAATCCGAGTTCACCGCAACGACCAGCAAATCACCCTCGTTGCGCGCCGCTTGCAAATATCTCACGTGCCCCGCGTGCAAAACATCGAAACATCCATTCGCCAGGACTACGGTTTTCCCCGCCTTGCGCGCGTCGCCGAGCCGCCTCACAAGGCTCGCTCTATCCAAAATTTTCGTCCGCGTGTTCACCGCGCACCACTGGCTTCGCTGCGAATCGCTGCTTCAAGCTCCGCACGCGAAACTGTCGCCGTGCCTCGCTTCATGACCACAATCCCGCCGCCATAGTTTGCCAAATGCGCAGCCTCGACAAACGAAGCGCCTGCCGCCAACGCCAGCGTAAAAATGGCAATCACGGTGTCTCCTGCGCCCGTCACGTCCACAGCATCATCCGCGCCGTAAATTGGGATTTTATAGGGAGGTTTCCCTCGTTCAAACAGAACCATTCCGTCTTTGCCGCGAGTCACGAGCAGCGCCTGCAATTTCATCGCACGCAACGTGCGCAATCCGAATTCCTCGAGCCGCTTTTCATCTTTGCCGATTCGCACGCCATACAGAGCCTCCAGCTCCGGCTCGTTGGGCGTAGCCGCCGTAAATGAGGCCGCCCGATAATCCAGCAGCCGATAGCGTGAATCGAGCGTCGCGAATCTGGCTTTGACTCCTTTCAAAAGTTCGGGCGTGATTGAGCCAGCATGATAATCCGAGATGAGCGCGCCGTCGCATTTCGCAGCGCATCGAACGATTTTCTTGCGGAGCTTTGCCTGCACGCTCTTCGCCAGCGCCCCTCCCCCTTCGCGATCCACTCTCAAAACTTGCTGTCTTCCGGTGTGTGACCATCGCGCGACAAATCGTGTTTTTGTCGTCGTGCTTGCCCCGCGCACTCGCAATATTCCGGAAACATCCACTCCTTTGCCGCGAAAGTGCCCGATCAGCGCATCCGCGGCCGCGTCATCGCCAACGGCGCCTACTGGCAAAACACGCGCGCCAAGGGCAAGCAGATTATTTGCTGCATTTGCAGCTCCCCCCGGGAAAAACTCTGTCGCTTGATGACGCAAGATAAGCACCGGAGCCTCGCGGGAAATACGCGAAATTTCCCCGGTGACGTACTCATCCGCAATGAAATCCCCGATTACCGCAATCGTCTGCCGGGGAAAAGATGCAGTGATCTCCAACAGGCGTGAGAGGTCTACCGCGCCGCGCCGCTGCTCCGCTGACTTGCTTTTCATTGCCGCGTCTTTGCTGCACTGCAAATCAAATCGACGGCCTCTTCGAGATTCTCAACCACGTGATCGGGCTGACGCGGCCATTTATCCCTGTTCCACTCGTACTCTCCGCGGCCATATCCTGAGAGCACCAGAATCCCGCGGCATCCCACCGCGTGCGCCATGGAAATATCGTCGTAGCGGTCACTCACAAGCACCGAATGCTCGAGATCGAGATTGTGCTCCGTGGCCGCTCGTTTCACCATTCCAGGCAGCGGCTTACGGCAGTCGCAGTTGTGGTCCAGGACGTGTGGGCAATAATAAATTCCATCAACATGCGCGCCTGCCTCTGCCAGTTGCTTCTCCATTTTCGAGTGAATTTCATGAACCAGCGATTCCGGGAAAAATCCGCGTGCCGCGCCGGACTGATTCGTGACCACAATCACTGCGAATCCGGCATCGTTCAGGCGGCGGATCGCCGCACCGGCATATGGGAAAATTGAGAAACGGCTGAGATGATTCGCATAACCCATTTCTTCTGAAATTGTTCCATCCCGATCGAGGAACACTGCTGGTCTCTTGGCGCGATCAGGCATACTTCTCCTGCTGCAGCCACCGCGCCGCCGCATCTCTCACATCCTTCACCGGAACCCGCTCCATGCATCGATGGTCAATCGGACATTCGCGCAGAAAACACGGGCTGCACGCCACCTTGTGCTGAATGATGGCCCGATGTGCCGTCATGGGAGCCGTCCCCTCCGGATCCGTGGACCCAAACACTGCCACCACAGGCACACCGACAGCAGCCGCAACATGCATCGCTCCTGAATCATTCCCCACCAAGAGATCGCATCGCGAAAAAAGCGCGGGAAGCTCGCCGGCCGAAGTCTGCCCTGCAAGACTCATAGCCCGATGACGCATGCTTTTTGTGATTTGGCGGCAGATTTCAATTTCCGAATTCGAACCGAAAAATACCACATCCGCGCCAAAATCATCAACGAGCCCATCGGCCACAGCAGCGAATCTCTCAGCCGGCCAGCACTTCGCCGAACCGTAAGCTGCGCCCGGCGCGACTGCGACGCGCTTCTTTCCCGCGAGCAGCCCTGCATCTCGCAAACGCGTCTCCGCAGCTTGAGAAGCCTCGACGCCCAGTCGAAGCGAGATCTGCTCAACTTTTGGAATGCTTTCCAGCCATCCCGCGCGCTGCAACAATGCTAGGTAATAATAGGTTTCGTGCGCCGAAATTTCGCCGCGCTTCGGCACAGCGATCGCTTTAGTCAACAAAATGCTCCGCCCATTTCGCGCGTACCCGATACGCTGCGGAATTTTCGCTCGCCATGCCAGCCACGCTGCCGAGAACGCATTCTGCAGCAGCACCGCACAGTCGAATTTTTCTGCACGCAGACTTTCCGTCGCCTGCTCGATCGCAATCGGATTCCCCGAACGCGCTGTAAGCGCGACGACGCGATCCGCAAAATCCTGCCCGCTGTACATTGCCGCGACCCACGGGCGCGCCAAAATTGTAATTTCAGCTTCCGGCCATCGCTGGCGAATTGCTCGCAGCGCAGGAATTGACATGATCGCATCGCCGATCCAGTTCGTCGCGCGAACAAGAATCTTCATCCTCTTCGCTCTTCCCTCTTGCCTTCAATTCGCTTCAAGATACTCTGCCACAAACCCTCTTCGTCGTTGAATTGCATTCCGATGCGGCAGAAATACAGCGGCAGCCCGATCGCTACACCCGCCGGCAAATCATAAATATCTTTTTCAGTGCAAATCAACGAATCTGCGCCCGCCTTACGCGCGGCCATCTCCAGAGAGATGAGATCCTGCGCCGTGTACCAATGATGGTCACGAAAACTCCTGTGGCCCGCAACTTCAATGCGCCATCTTTTAAGATCAGCCAGGAATGCCGAAGGGTTGCCGATCCCGCAAAATGCGAAAAATCTGCGCTCATCCGCGTCTGCTTTCTGTGCGTCCGTGCTGCCCCATAATTTTAAATCCCGCAATTTCGTCTGCGAAGAGAAAATGGGCGCAGGCGTGTGTCGGCGAATGATGCTTTCGATTGCCGGAGCGCGCTCGGCGACTCGATGAATCACCACAATATCCGCCCGTCGCAATCCTGAAAGAGGTTCGCGGAGCCTGCCCGCCGACAGAACATGCCCGCCGCCGAATGGCTGCATGCCATCAATCATTACGATGTTCACATCACGCGCAAGCTGAAGGTGCTGAAATCCGTCGTCCAAAACAAAACACTGAACGCCGCGCGTTTCGAGTTGCTTCCCTGCGCGAAAGCGATTTGCGTCGATCCCGTACTCTGCATTCGCGCCGAGCCTTCCACGAATCAGCTCCATCTCATCGTTGAACCTGGGCACGGCTTCATTATCTAAACTGGCACGATTCTGTGGCAGCGGCCTGTATCCCCGTGAAAGGATCCCCACTTTTTCTCCGCTCTTCACAAAACGTTGCGCAAGCCAGATGACCATCGGCGTTTTTCCTGTCCCGCCGGTCGTGAGGTTGCCAACGCTCACCACAACGCCATTCAAGCGTTTCTGCCGGAGTATCCCTGCCCGATAGCTCCATGACCGAATTCGCGCCCCTGCGCAGTAAAGAATCGACGCCGGCCACAGCAGCGACCCGGCGAATTTCACGCGTCGCCCCGCTGCTCAAGCACTGCAACGATCCGCTCGAGCGATCGTGCCGTGGCGCCGCGATTCGATTCCACCAGCGCGCGTGCCTTCTGTCCCATTCGTTCCCGTTTTGCGGAATTCGTTATCAGCTCAGCCCACGCTTTCCCGAGTTGCTGCCCGCTGCGCACCTGAGTTCCTGCACCCGTGCTGGAAAACTTCGCAGCAATTTCGCGAAAATTCTGCATCGAAGGTCCGTAAACCGGCGGCTTTCCAAACCAAGCGGGCTCAAGAATGTTGTGCCCGCCCGAATTCACCAATGATCCTCCTACGAACACCGCATCTCCAAGGCTGTAGATTCCCGCGAGCTCGCCAATCGAATCCAAAATCAAAACATCGCAATTTTCATCGAGCGATGCACCCATATTGACTTTGCTTCGCCGGACCACACTCCAGCCGCGCTCTTTCACCAGAGCCTCAGCCGCATCGAATCGCTGTGGTTTCCGCGGCGCCAGCACCAGCAGCGCATGACGCCACTGCCGCTGTACAACATCGTACGCGGCCAGCACCGCCTCCTCTTCACCTTCCACCACACTTCCCGCAACGAAAACCGGCCAGCGCTCCTGATGAGCAACCTGCTCCGCCAGCCATTTACCGAATGGGCTAAGACCCGGCGGTTCGATGTCATATTTCAAATTTCCCGTGACCTCGACCTTTTCTTCGCTCGCGCCCATCTCTTCCAGCCGCTTCGCGTCCTCTCCACTCTGCGCCAGAAACAACTCGGCATGGCTAAGGGCGCGGCGGAACAGCGGCTCAATCAACCGCCGAAATCTCCGGAAACGTCGAATCGACCGGTCTGAGATGCGGCTGTTAACGAACACCACAGGCACGCTTGCTCTCTCCGCTTCACGCATAAAATTCGGCCAAATTTCGGTTTCCAGGATCACCACCAACGCCGGCCGAACGGTTCCGAAAGCCCGTCGCACCGGCGCTCGCCAATCAAATGGGAAATAGAAGACTCCGCTCGCGCTCTGTATGCGGTCGCGTGCAAGTTGCTGTCCCGTAGCCGTTGTCGTCGATACAAAGATGGAACGCTCCGGAAACCTCTGGCGCAATCCATCAACGACTGGTTTGCTCGCGAGCACTTCGCCAACGGAAACAGCGTGCACCCAAATCGCACCGCCGTTTCTCAGGTTTCGCGCCAAAGACTCTGGCAAATAGCCCATCCGCTCGCGGAAATTGCCAATGTATTTGCCCCGCCGCAGCCCTTGCAGCACAAAATAGGGCGCCAGCAACACCATCGCAATGGCCGTCAGTGCGCTATACAAGAAATACATTGGGTGGGGAAAGCCGCATCAAGAGCCGCATTATAGTGCTATCCCGCAGTTGAGTCCCACAACGTTTCCACTTACGATTGCATCTATGAGCACGAAATGAACATGAAACGCCCTTCGCTTGTCATTGCCGCTCTGGCACTCGCTCCGCTGGCTGCGCTTCAGATGCCCCAGATCGCTCCATCCGAGTGGGCGGCAAAGGACACTCATCAGAACTTCACCGTCGCCGCCAACGCTTACACGGACGCCGCTCGGGCAAAAGACAAGTTCTCGAAAGCAGACCCCTATAAAGCCGGACTTCTCGCCGTCGACACGTACTTCAAGAACGACACGAATGATCCCGTTCACGTCGACCTATCAACCATCCGGCTCAATGTCGACAGCCCTGACGGCAACTTTCATTTGCCGGCTCTCACTCTCCATCAGGCTGCGGCGAAGATTGCGCACCCTGGCGGCCCGCCCTCGCCAAAAGTATTTCGCCTTCCGTCCATTGCGCCGACGGGAGAGGACGGCAAAACACGCGACATGGAGGAAAAACTGTCGCCGCTAACTTTGCAATCCGACGTTGTTCCACCGCACGGCACGATTCAGGGCTTCCTCTTTTTCGACGTCGACCACCATTTCGACATGGTCGCCTACGCTTCCCTCTATGTGCCGGACCTGAAATCCGTAGCCTCAAATGACGGACTCATCTATTTTGAAGTCCCTCTCGGATCCAAAGCTCCTCACTAAGAAGAATTCGATTCGTTCACGGCGATTTGCCGAATCGCACCCGCTCGGATAAAATTCGATTTCGTTTCTGAAGATTCCTTTCACACGATGACGCTCCTCGACCAACTCAATCCACGACAGCGCGAAGCGGTCACAGCAACCGCTGGACCTGTTCTCGTCCTTGCCGGCGCCGGCACGGGTAAGACCCGGGTCATCACCTATCGCGTTGCCCATTTGATCGCTCAGGGCGTCCCTGCACAGAATATTTTGGCCGTGACCTTCACGAACAAAGCCGCCGAGCAGATGCGCCGCCGTATCACGGAACTCGTTGTTGCGAGCGGCCGCGACACTTCGGGCATTTGGATCTCCACTTTTCATTCCTTCTGCGCGCGCCTCTTGCGCCGCGAAGCTCCTCACGCGAATCTTCCTCACTCGTTCACGATTTACGACGACGACGATCAGACTCGCGCCATCAAGCTCGCGCTGCAAAATATGAAAATCCCAGAGAAAGAGCTTGCGCCTCGCGCCCTGCGGGATCGCATCAGCAGCGCAAAAAATCACAGCATTTCACCGGACGAAATGGAAGCCGAAGCCTTCGATCCGTTCACCAAGAAAGCCGCTGCCGTCTACCGCGAATACGAATCGCTCCTGCGGAAGTCTGCCGCTCTCGATTTCGACGATCTTCTCCTCCGCGCTGTTGCGCTGCTCCGCGAAAACGCCGATGTACGCTCGCGCTGGTCGCACCAGCTTCGTTTCATTCAAGTCGACGAATTTCAGGACACGAACGCTTCCCAAGAAGAGTTAGTTCGCCTTCTCGCAGGCAGCGAACGCAATGTTTGCGTTGTCGGCGACGAGGATCAGTCCATCTACAGTTGGCGCGGCGCTGTGAGCGGCAATTTCCAGCGGTTCCTGAACGATTTTCCGGGAGCGAAAACCATTCGTCTCGAGGAAAACTATCGCTCCACGCAAACAATCCTCGACGCCGCCGCAGGCGTCGTCAGCCACAATCGCTCGCGCCTGGGCAAAGAGCTCAAGGCAACTCATGGCTCAGGAGATCGGCTGGCCTATTACGAAGCTCGTGACGCCGCGGACGAAGCCGAGCACATCGCCAGCAGACTCTCCGATCTACTTCGGTCAGATTCCGCCTCCACGATTGCTGTGCTTTACCGCACCTCCGCGCAGTCACGGCCATTTGAAGAAACTCTTCGCCGCATCGGCATTCGCCATCGCGTGGTTGGGGGCTTCAGCTTCTATCAGCGCGCTGAGGTCAAAGACACTCTGGCCTACATCCGCCTGCTTTTTCATCCCGATGACGATATTGCTCTCCTGCGCGTGTTGAATGTTCCTCCGCGCGGCATCGGCAAAGTTACAATCGATTCTCTGCGCGCAATCGCCCGTGAGTCGAACCAATCTCTTTGGGAAGCAATCCCACTCGCAGCCCAGCGCATGCGCGGCGGCTCGGCTTTGACGGATTTTCGCAAAATGATGTTGGATATTACGCAAGAATGCGCCGAAAAAAATCCCGGCGAAATCGTTGAAACCATTCTCGACCGCACCGGCTATCTCGACTGGGCCGAACAGCAGGATCACCTCGACAATTCCAGTCGCGCCGACAATCTTCGCGAACTTTCCAACGCCATTGCCGAAGCCATCGAGCAGGGCGAAACTTTGGAAGATGTCCTCGACCGCGCTTCTCTCGTCGCCGATACGGATGAATTCGACCAAACCATTCCTGTCTCGCTGATGACTCTGCACAGCGCCAAGGGCTTGGAATTTGATCATGTCTTCCTTGCGGGATTGGAAGAAGGTCTGCTCCCGCACGGCCGTTCGATGAACAATGACAACGACATCGAAGAGGAGCGCCGTCTCTGCTACGTTGGCATGACGCGCGCCAAGCGCACGCTCTCTCTTTCCCGCGCCATCTATCGCCGCTCCTGGGCGAACACGGATCTCGCTGCCGCAACCCCGTCGCGTTTTTTGGCAGAAGTTCCCGCTGATCTCGTTGAAGCCGCTCCCGGCTCTATTGCGGAACCCGGCGAAAAACGCCGTTACGAGCCGGATCCCGACTATTATCAATCCACGCCGCGATTCCGCCGCCCGAGGAGAACCGCCGCGCCTGAAATTGAGTCCTCTGCAAGCAATCGCGCCTCAAATCGCCTCATCGGCGCTCGCGTCAAGCACCCTTCCTACGGCGTGGGAACCATTCTCAAAATAGAAGACGATGGCGACGATCGCCGCCTCACCGTCAGCTTCCGCGATTACGGAACCAAGAAACTCATCGAGCGCTACGCCCATCTTCAATTCGTCTAGCTAACCAACCCGAATCCCTCTGCATCGCAGCGGTTGCGCGATAGAGCGGCTCAATGTACAGTGCTCCCCTTGCCATGCCGACACGGCGGCCTTTGAACAAATGAATCAGCAGCTCTTTCGCACCAAGAGCATCGACCGGCTGATTGCCGACGCCGACCGGCCCGAGCATCGCCTGAAAAAAACACTCGGCTGGCTCAGCCTCACCGCTCTGGGCATCGGCGCCATCATTGGCAGCGGAATTTTCATCACCACAGGTACCGCTGCGGCGGGCATGACCGTGCGCTACCCGTCCATCCTTCAGGCTCCGCTCTTGAGCGTGCTCATGCACGGCGCGCATGCAATGGGCATGAACGGCCGACCCGGCGCCGGCCCGGGCATTGCCGTCTCGTTTCTTGCCGTCGCCTTCGTTTGTGGACTCGCCGGCCTGTGCTACGCCGAGCTCGCTTCCATGATTCCCATCGCCGGCAGCGCCTACACCTACACTTACGCGACGCTTGGGGAACTTATTGCATGGATCATCGGCTGGGACCTCATCCTTGAATACGCCGTCTCCAACATGGCCGTCGCCGTCGGCTTCTCCGCTTACGTGAATAATCTCCTCGGTACATTTCACCTTCACCTTCCGGATTCGCTCGGCACTCCAGCCTACGATCCCGCTGTGGGCTGGTCCCTGCACTTCAATATCTTGAGCTTCCTCATCGTCATGTTCCTCACCGTGTTGCTCGTGCGCGGCATTCGCGAGTCGGCCGCCGCCAACAACATCATGGTCGGCATCAAACTCGTCGCGATCGCGGTTTTCTGCATTGTCGCCAGCAAATATATTCAGCCCGCAAATATGAAGCCGTTTTTCCCCAATGGTTTTCAGGGCGTCCTCACTGGTGGCGCTATCGTTTTCTTCAGTTACATCGGCTTTGACGCTGTTTCCACCGCTGCCGAAGAGTGCAAGAACCCCAAGCGCGACGTTCCCATCGGCATACTCGCTTCTCTTTTTGTCTGCGCCCTTTTCTATGTCGCTCTTGCTGTCGTGCTCACCGGCATTCAAAAATGGAACACTCTCAACAACGCCGCTCCCGTCGCCCAGGCCCTCGAAGCCATTGGCCTGAAGATGACCGACCGCTGGGTCACTGCAGGCGCGTTGATGGGCATGATTTCCTCCATCCTCGTTTATCAGTTGGGACAAGCGCGCATCTGGTTTGCAATGTCGCGCGACGGCCTGTTGCCTGCCGTTTTCTCGCGGGTTCATAAGGCTTTCCGTACTCCTGACTTCGCTACCTGGGTTGCCGGATTTTTTGTCGCGATTCCGGCAGGAATTTTCGATATCGGCACGCTCGCCGATCTTTCCAACATCGGCACCCTGTTTGCTTTCATTCTCGTTTCCATTGCGGTTCTGATTCTCCGCAAGCGCCAGTCTGACCGCCCGCGCGGCTTTCGAGTTCCCTTCACACCCTGGATTCCCATTGCCTCGGTGGTGTTTTGTTTTGTTCTCATGGCCAGCTTGACCGTCGTAAACTGGGTCCGCTTCTTCGTCTGGTTACTGATTGGCCTGCTCTTGTACTTTGATTTCGGCGTACGCCATAGCTCCGCGGGACGTGCAGCTGATTCTGTCGCTCAACGCCGGCTCCTGGTCGCTTCGGACAAAGCGCTTATCGTGCTGAGCGCCGCTCTCTTGGTACTTGCAACCGCCGGCGCAACGGTCGTCGCGGAAGGCCTTGTGTACGGTGGCCTGGTCGAAAGAATCGGGCTGATTTTCATCGCGGCCGTCTCGCTGGTATTTCTAGTGCGTGGCTGGAAACATTACCGCGAAGACGCGCCGATGGCGGAAACCGCATAAAATAAGCTCGTGGAGACTTCGCCGCCGCATGCGAATCAAATAAATTCTCGAACGCTTTCCCCTCAGTACGTTCGCAGAGTAGAAGTTAGAATTGTCATTCCGAGCGGAGGCACGCGTCTTCTCTTATCTGTCGCGCAAGCGACAGCGCGTGGCAAAGCGAGGAATCAGCAGTTTGCTTTCTTGTACGGAAAATTTGCGAACGCAACCACCTGAATCATGGAATCAGCCCTGAGCGACGAATCTGCCTTAGCCCGACTTCCCAAGGCCGAACTTCACCTGCACCTCGAAGGCTGTCTCACACCCGCACTCGTTGTTCAGCTCGCCGCGTGGCATGGCGAGAGCCTGACACTCGAGCAAGCCAACGCCAGATTCGAGACCGCTTCTTTCGTGGATTTCCTCGAACTCTTCAAATGGGCCACCTCCTATCTTCGCCGACCCGAAGATTACGCGCCCCTCGCCACCCATGTTGTTCGGGAACTTGCAGCGCAAAATTGCCGTTACGCTGAAATCACTCTTTCCGTCGGCGTGATGCTTCTCCGAAAACAAGATGTCCATGCCAATTTTGCCGCCATCCGCGAAGCTGTGAGCAAAACCTCTGATGTTCACCACATTCGCATTCAATGGATTTTTGATGCCGTCCGCCAATTCGGCTCCGAAAAGGCCATAGACGTTGCGCGCCTCGCCTCCGAGATGAAATCGCAAGGCGTGGTCGCTTTTGGCATCGGCGGCGACGAACAATCTTTGCCTGCCGCCGATTTCCGCAAAGTATTCGACTATGCCGCTTCCGAAGGACTGCATCGCGTCGCTCACGCTGGCGAAATCGGCGGCCCGCAATCTGTTCGCGATGCCATCGAAATTTTCGGTGCAGAGCGCATCGGCCACGGCATTTCCGCCATCCACGACGAGAGCTTGATGGGCCTGCTCATCCAGCGCCAAATCCCCCTCGAAATCTGTCCGACAAGCAATCTCCGCACGGGTGCCCTCGCGAAATTACTCGCCTCGAAAAACGCTCGCCTCTCCGATCATCCTCTTGCACAATTCGCCGCTTGCGGCGTTCCCGTCACGTTAGCCACTGACGATCCCGGAATGTTCCGCACCAGCTTGAACGCTGAATATGCCGCCGCCCATGAGAAAATGGGCGTCACAATCCCCCAGCTCGCCTCCATCGCCGAAGCCGGCTTTCGCCATTCCTTCCTGCCAGAAGGCGAAAAGCTCTCTGCTATTGAGAACCTCCGCTCAGAAGCGAAACGCCTCAATTTGCTATAATCCCAACCTATGAAAGCTCATGTTTGGGTGATGCTGAAATCAACTGTACTCGACCCGCAGGGCCAGACTATCCACCACGCTCTTTCCTCTCTTGGCCACTCGGAAGTCAAGAGCGTTCGCCAGGGCAAATTTTTTGTCCTCGATCTGAACGGCATAACCGAAAACGAGGCCAAGCAGAAAATTGAGAAGATCGCCCGCGACATCCTCACCAACTCAGTCATCGAAGAATTCCGCTTCGAAATCGTGAAGTAGCGGGTATCAGACGCGGTCTGCCTCGAAGTCCGAAAGCTCTCCGGACCCGTGATGTCATCCCGAACCGCTCGCGCCATCCGCGAGCGTGTGAGGGATCTGCTTTTCGCTTTTATGTTGTCATCCTGAGGAGCGTTTTGTGTAACGAACACAGATTCAGATCGTCCTCGGGCGTGGCTGCGGCTGTGCATCCGGTTTCCTGCACAGTGTGTTCGGGTCGCAGACCTTGAGATGCAAAACCGCAAGTGAGCGGTGCAACGAGGCAACTCACCGGCTCTCCACCAACCCCGTTCAACGGGGAAGCCGAGGTGGCTAAAGCTCCCTCGGGTGTTAAGTCTGAGGGAGCTACCGGGGTCCAAAACCTTCCATTACGCCACAGGGGTCTAGCAGAATTTTCCTCAACCTACCAGGCCCCTGATTTCCCTTGACTTTTCATTATCTATGTGGTAAACAGACTGTTGCACCCGGAACTTCCGGTTTGCGTGTAGCTTATATGAAGACACAGCCGCGGCGACGCGGCTTTTCGCTTTTTATGCGCTTTCTGGATTCTAATCGAGTTTCTATGGGAAATTAGAAATTGAGCCAACTCATTGAAAACAAAACGTGGACGCCAAGTCTAATCGAGGTTTTTCGCGAAAAAATTCGACCTATCGTCCATTTTCGAACACCGTCGGAATTGCCACCAATAGGTTTCTCCTTCGCTACTCGCCGGGCACAACCACGGCGGCCAGCCGGGCAGGATGTGCTAATCTTGAGACTCGTTGCCGCTTTCTTGCCGCAACGGCAGAGCCCCGCGGAGAATAGAACCCCATGTGTGGAATTGTCGGCTACATCGGCTCTAAGAAAGTCGTGCCACTCATCCTAGATGGCTTGAAACGCCTCGAATATCGCGGCTACGACTCCGCGGGCGTCGCCGTTGTCAGTCAGAATGGCAAGCTCGAAATCCGCCGCGCTTCAGGCAAGCTGAGAAATCTGGAAGAAGCCGTTCGCCTTTCGCCGCTCGAAGGCATGTATGGCATCGGCCATACGCGCTGGGCCACCCATGGCCGCCCCACGGAAGAAAACGCCCATCCTCATCGCGACTGCACGGGCCAAATCGTCGTCGTCCACAACGGAATCATCGAGAACTATCTCGAACTGAAGCAGCAGCTCGCCGCCAAAGGCCACAAGTTCGTCACCGAAACCGATACCGAAGTCATCGCCCATCTTGTCGAAGCCAATTTGAACGGCAAGCTCGAAAATGCCGTCCAGAAAACCGTGAAGCAGCTCACCGGCGTGTACGCTCTGGCGGTTGTCTCTACGAAGGACCCTCAGAAGATTGTCGCCGCGCGCTGGGGACCTCCCGCTGTTATCGGACTTGGCGAAAACGAGTTTTTCGTCGCCAGCGACATACCTGCTTTGTTGCACCACACGCGCAATGTTTTCTTCCTCGCCGATGGAGACATCGCTGTCATCACTCCCAGCGGCGTCCAATTAATGGATTTTGACGGCGCGGCGGTCGAGCGTCCCGTGCAGCACATCAGTTGGGATCCCATCATGGCCGAAAAGGGCGGCTTCAAACATTTCATGCAGAAGGAAATCTTCGAGCAGCCGCGCGCCGTACGCGACACGCTTGTCGGGCGCGTTTCCCTCGACTCTGGAAAAGTCTTTCTCGACGAAATGGACATCACCGAAGAAGAGTTCCGCGCCTTCCAAAACATTAAGATCGTCGCCTGCGGAACAAGCTGGCACGCCGGCCTCGCCGGGAAATTCATGATTGAGCACCTCGCGCAAGTGCCGGTGGAAGTCGACTACGGCAGCGAATTCCGCTACCGCGATCCCATCGTCGATCATCGCACGCTGGCCGTTGTCATCAGCCAGTCCGGAGAAACCGCCGATACCATTGCCGCTCAGCGTGAGGCTCGCCAAAAGGGTGCGAAAACATTGGCCATTTGCAACGTCGTCGGCTCCATGATCACCCGCGAGGCTTCCGGGACTATTCTTACGCACGCCGGCCCGGAAATCGGCGTCGCATCCACGAAAGCCTTCACCGGCCAGCTTACAGCCCTGATGCTTCTTGCTTTGCATTTAGGAGAGTTGCGTGCCGGAACTTCTCCCGATGCCGCCAAAAACCTCGTCCAGGAAATGGCGCGCATTCCGCACAAAATGGAATGGATTCTCCAGCGCGACGATCAGTACGAAGCTCTCGCTCGCCAATTTTTCCGCCACTCCGATTTTCTCTATCTTGGCCGCGGAATTCACTACCCCATCGCGCTCGAAGGCGCCCTCAAGCTCAAGGAAATTTCCTATATTCACGCCGAGGGCTATCCGGCCGGCGAAATGAAGCATGGACCCAACGCGCTCATCGACGAAAATCTCCCCGTCGTCATCATCGCCACCCGCGACGAAAACGATCCAGCTTCCATGACTCGCTACGAAAAAACCGTCTCGAACATAAAAGAAGTCAAAGCCCGTGACGGCATCGTTATTTCCATTGTCACCGAAGGCGATCGTCTGGCTCGCGAGGCATCTGATCACGTCATCGAAATTCCTGCTGCACCCGAAGTCTTGACGCCCATTCTCGAAATCCTGCCGCTGCAACTTTTGGCCTATCACATTGCCGTCCGACGCGGCTGCGACGTGGACCAGCCCCGCAACCTCGCCAAGTCCGTCACGGTCGAGTAGCCCGTTTTCGAATTACGCCGCATTGGCTTAGAATAATCTGCATGGATGCGTCGCGCCCTTCACTCCGCATTTCCGCGCCAACTTGCCTTGCTATCTTTATTGCTCTTGCACTCGCGGCCTTGTCTCCAGAGAGAGCGCTCGCGCAGGCCGCGCCCGCCGATTTCCAAGCGAAACTTTCGTCCGTCACCGAGATCGGCTCGCAAGCCTACACCTCGGCTCAGGTCGCAGCGTTTGGCGGCTTACAAATCGGCTCCACAGTAGACCGCACCGCCATTCAAGTCGCCGCCGACCGCCTTGCTCGCTGCGGTCTATTCGCAACTGTGCGCTACCACTTCGCCACCGACGCAAACGGTCTCACCGTCACTTTCGAGCTTCAGGATGCGGAAACTTTTCCCATTTCCCTCGACAATCTTCCGTGGATCACCGGCGATGACCTCACGCGCATCCTGGCTCAGGCCGGCATCCCCGGAAAAACTTCCGCGCCCGCGTCGGGCTCGATCGACGACAACATCGCGCAAGCACTCCAACAAACTCTCCAAACCAAAGGCGTGCACGCAACGGTAAGCTTTTCCGTGATGCCTGTCCCCGGCAGCCCCGTCGGAACCAATGACCGCGTCCTCGAATTCAAGGCTACCGGGGCCGATGTGCGCCTTGCCTCGCTTCAGTTCACTGATCCTCTTGCTGCCAACAATTCCGGGCTGCGAGACCAGCTTGCAACGATCATCGGCAAGCCTTTTTCGCTCACCGCCGTCGAGCGCTTCGATTTTGACCAGGTCCGCCCGCTCTATCTTTCGCGTTCTTATCTCAACGTCAATTTCTCCGCGCCCGAGATCCGTTTCTCCGGCTCCGATGCTGTCAACGTCACCGTGCCAATCGTGCCCGGCCCAACCTTTGTTTGGGGCGGCGTCACCTGGATTGGGAATCACGCGTACACAACCGCCGATCTCGACGCGCTCGTCAATGGAACCGGCCTCACTGCTGGCTTTCCCGTTGATGGCACGAAAATCGCCCCTCTATGGCAGAGCGTTCGCGCGGCCTACGGTCATCGCGGCTATATCGATGCCACCGTCGACCCGCATGCCACATTCAATGATGCTGCTCATCGCGCTTCCTATCAGGTGAACATCTCTGAAGGCGAGCAGTATCACATGGGCCAGCTTGTTCTCACCGGCCTCGCCATCGACGCCGAACGCCGCCTTCGTACCGCCTGGCGCATTCCAGAGGGCCAGGTTTTCGATCAGACTTACTGCGATTATTTTCTCGCGCGCGGAATCGCAGAAACTCTCAAGGGCCTGCCGGCAGGTCAGGCCACCATCAGCCACTACCTCGAAAAAAATCTGCAGCAAAAAACGGTTGATGTGATGATCGACTTCCAATAGATGTTCCGCGTTATACTGATTCCATAGTGATTCCATGACCGACGCGCTGCAAAAACAAGAAGCGATGCTCGCCTCGCTCCGCCCGCTCGGCTCTTTGCTCGTCGCTTTTTCCGGCGGAGCCGATTCGGCCTATCTCGCTTGGGCCGCGCATCAGGCTCTCGGAAATCGCGCGCTCGCTGTCACCGCGCTTTCACCGAGTTTCTCCGCACACGATCGCCGCGAATCCGAACGCTTCGCTGCCGAAAACGGCATTCGCCACGAATGCATCGAGACCAGCGAATTTTCGAATCCGCTTTATGTCGCCAACGACGCCGACCGCTGCTATCACTGCAAAGATGAACTCTTCGACAAGCTCAAAGCTCTCGCGCACTCCCGTGGCTTTTCCGCCATCGCGTATGGCGTGAATGCCGACGACACGCACGAATTTCGCCCTGGCCATCGCGCCGCCGCCGAGCACAAGATTCTCGCGCCTCTTCTCGAAGCCGGCCTTCGCAAACAAGAAATTCGCGACCTCTCGTGGCTCGCAGGACTTTCCACATGGGACCGTCCCGCCGCCGCTTGCCTTTCCTCGCGTGTCGCGTACGGAACCGCCGTCACTCCCGAACTCCTCGCCCGCATCGAGCGCGGCGAAACCTTTCTCCGCGAGCAGGGCTTCCGCCAGTTTCGCCTTCGCGTTCACGGCGAACTCGCCCGCATCGAAATTTCTCCCGATGAATTGGATCGAGCTATGGGAAGTGAAATCCGTCAGAAAACTTCAGCTTTCCTGAAAGAACTGGGCTTTACTTACGTGACCATCGATCTCGAAGGCTACCGCACCGGCTCGCTCAACGCCCTCATCAAAAAGCGCTCAGCACTTTAACAGTTTGCCGGAAAACCTTTTGAATTGTCATTCCGAGAAGCAACACGACGAGGAATCTGCATTTTATAATTGTTTCTTCTTAACTCTTCAAAATATTCAAAAACTTCGCCGGATCATTTTCAAATCCGGGAAACACCTGTCCCAAATCTTGATTCCCAAGGTGCTTCGTAACAATCTCGCCTAGCACGCTTCGGAAATCCGTCGTCACTGCCAAATCGCGATCCTGATACAACTGCCCGTCGCTCATTCCTGGCCACTTCGTATACACTTTTCCGCCTTTTACCGGTCCGCCCATCACCAACATGCAGTTTGCGTGTCCGTGATCTGTTCCGCGATTACCATTTTCGTGCGCCGTGCGTCCGAATTCCGACATGCTGACAAACACCACGTCTTCCATCCGATCGCCCAAATCCTGATGGAACGCTGAAATTCCCTGCCCCAAATCGCCCAGCAAATTTGCAAGCTGCCCCTGCACTCCGCCTTCGTTCACGTGATTGTCCCAGCCGCCGCTGTCCAGAAAAGCCACTTCCATGCCCAAATCCGCCTTGAGCAGTTCAGCAATTTCCTGCAAACTTTTCCCGAAACGGCTCTTCGGATATTCCGCGCCATTCTCCGGCTGATAATTGTCTGGATCGAGTTTCTTCAGCGAATCAACCGCTTCAAACGTCTCCTGCCCCACTCCATGTAGCGCCTGATCCACCGTTTGCGCGTACATCGACTCGAATCCGCCTTCGGTCACCTGCGGATTGCCGTATAACCTAAACTGCTTCAGGTCCGGAATCGCAATCGCCGAAGCCTTGCCCCTAAGTGTCAGCGGCAAATAAGGCCCAAACGCCACCGCGCGAAAAGCGGACTCGCTTTTCTCCGGCATTTCCTGAAGAGAGCGATTCAGCCAGCCATCCTCCGTGCTCCGCATGCCGGGCGTGCCCGATTCCATGAAGTCCTGCGCGTCAAAATGCGAGCGCGAAGGGTCAGGAGACCCCACGGCTTGCACAATCGCGAGCTGATTATTGTGAAAGAGCGCCTCAAGCGGCTGCAAGCTCGGATGCAATCCAAAAAATCCATCCAAGTCGATCACCGCTTCCTGACCGCCGCTCGTTGGCTGCGGAATCGCTATCGTGGGCCTGAGCGCGTAATAATTCGGCTCCGCAAACGGCACTACCATGTTCAAGCCATCCACCGCTCCGCGCTGGAACAGCACCACCAGTTTCTTTTTATTCGGCGCAGGTGTGTCCGCAATGGCCCGCCGCAAAAACGCCGGCATCGTGCTCATCCCAATCATCGCCACGCCGCCGCTCTTCAAAAAAACTCGCCGTGAAATCCTCATGACCGTTCTCCGTTCCCTTCCCTAACCCTTCGCGCGTCTCTTAGCTTCGCAATTTGATTGTGCTTTTGTTTGCTGACCACTGTGCAGTGATCACTATCTTCTTTGAAATTCCGGCGAACCCAGCACCAGTCCCGCAATCAATCCCTCATTGACGTGCTTCACCGGATCATCCAGCCGCGCCTGTAAAATTTGCGGATCGGAAAGCTGCTTTTCCAGCGTCACCCGCGTCTGCGAAGACACTTCGCCTCCTAGAAAATCATCCAGCGCCCGCGACAGCGCCAATTCGGGATTTGTGCTCGCATCCTGCCCCAGCAGTGCGTCCAAATCGGTGCTTGTCCCTGGCATATGGTTCGTTGCCAGCGTAAGTGCGAAATTCAGCCGGTTCAGCAGCGCCCCTGCATTCACCCACACGTCCGCCGTATCCGCGTACCCCGTCGGCGGCTCGCATTGGTACATCGGCTCGCCCATTCTGCCGAGCCATTGCACCAGTTGCGGTGAAATTGAAGTCTGCAAATCCAGCGCCCGCGCCGCGCTCACCGCAACTTCAAACGGCGTCTTCACCTTCGCTCGAAAAGCCTCCTTCGACCAGAACTCCGGTGAGTAAATCATCGTCCGCAGCACCGCACGAATATCTCCATCGCTCTGCAGGAATTCATCTGCCATGCGGTCAACCAGCGCCTGCGGTGGATTGTCCGAAACAAACTGCTGCGCCAGCTCAAACGAAATATGCTTCGCCGTCGCCGGACTCGTCGCCAGCATGTGCAAAGCTTCCAGGCCATCCTTCATTCCACCGTAATCGAAGGTTTTTCCCATCACCGTTTTCGGCGACTGATCGTGAATCCGGTCATCAAAGAAAAACTGTGGATCCTTTCGCGGCGCGCGAATCGTCCAGCCGGTCAGGCACTCCGCCATCTGAATCACGTCCGCCTGCGTGTACCCGCCATTGACGCCCAGCGTGTGCAACTCCATCACTTCGCGGCCGTAGTTCTCATTCAGCCCGCGATCCTCCTTTTTCGGAGGCAACCGCATCTGCATCTGCTGATCCGCCGCGCCGCCCTGCGGAAATTCTCCCGGCTGAGGTGTCGTCGCCCCAGCGAATATCCCTTCGAATCTTCGCCGGCGCTGCGCCAGCTCAGCCTGCATCTGCTGAAACGCAATTGGGTCCGCGCTGAGCCAGTTGTCCAGATAAAACAGCATCGCCGGACTTTCCGCCGTCGCCACCAGCAAATCCTCGAATTTCCCCATCGCTCGCGGCCGGATTGTGTGCTGCACGTAATCCGTAATCAGCCAGCGGTCCGCGCCCTTGTTCACGTTTACGTTGAAATGGTTTGCCCAGAAGTTACTCATCACCTCGTAAAGCTGCCGGTCGCTGTAAATTGCGCGGTCAATCGTCGCGAGATCCAGCTCCGTCTGAATTCGCTGCGGCCCGGGCATCGTCTCGAATTGAATCTGCGCAGGATCCATTCCCTGCTGCCGCAGCTCTTGCCGCTTCGCCTCCATCTCCTGCTGCATTTGCTGCCGGTATTCCTCCGGCGTGATGCCTTGCTGCTTCGCCACTTCATTTGGCGGCGGATATTTCTCGAGCAGCTCTTCCGAAGACATTCCGAGAGTCTTCAGTTCGCTCAATTTTCCATCCAGCGCCGCATCGTCGCCGGAATTGAAATTCAATTGTTGATTGATCCACTTCTCAAGCCCCATCTTGCGAATTCGCTCCACGTCTCCGGGCCGCGGCCCGTACGCCAGCCGGTTCAGCGCGTGCAGGATCGCTTCATCTTCTGTCAGTTGAGTAATCGGCAGGTTGCTCGCGAATGACTTGGGCAATTTCTTCCCTACGGCGGCTAGATTGGCAGGAACGGTATTCCCAGCATCCGCGCGCGGCGCAAAGATAACGAGACCGCTAAAGCCACTGAAGAGCAGCACCGCGGCTAGCAGCACAAATCCGCCTGCGTCCAGCCGCTTGTTACTTTCAGTTCGACGAAAAATTCGGGGTTTTGTGGCCCTGTGCTGCCGAGGGATGGAGACTCTTCGCACGCCGATTCTTCTCTCCTCGTAGCTTAAACCCGACCCGCGTGACAAAGTTGTGAGTAGCAACGAATCCGATAATAGCCGCCCACTTGCCTCTCAAAACCGCAGACGAAAAGCACGATTTGCTGCGTTGTCGTCAAAAATTGCTGATGCAGGTGTACCTCACCTGTAGTCATTTTGCGACGAACCACACCGCATTTTCCTCGCGACCAACGCCGCCTTGCCTTGCCTCGTTCGTTCCCTTACCATGACTGACGAGACCCGTAAACCCATGCTGACCGCCGGAACCAAAATTGGTCCCTATGTAATCGTCGCACCCATCGGCAGCGGAGGCATGGGCGATGTCTACAAAGCCGAAGACACTCGCCTCGGCCGCACCGTCGCTCTCAAATTCCTCTCCGAAGAGCTGCGCAACGACAAGCTTGCGCTCGAACGATTCGAGCGCGAGGCACGCGCCGTCTCCGCCCTGAACCATCCCGGCGTTTGCGTCCTGCACGACATCGGCAAATTCGAAGGCCATCACTTTCTCGTGATGGAACTTCTCGAGGGCCAAACCCTCCGCGAGCAAATGGCCGGAAAAGCGCTGCCGAACGATGTTCTGCTCGACCTCGCCATTCAAATCGCCGACGCACTCGACGCGGCGCACTCGCGCGGAATCGTTCATCGCGACCTGAAAACCACTAACATTTTCGTCACTTCTCGAGGCCATGCCAAGATTCTCGATTTTGGCCTCGCAAAACAGTCGGCCGGCCGCGGCGTAGGCACGTTTGCATCGGCCACGGCAAGCAGCGATGTAACTTCCGATCATCTGCTCACAAGCCCCGGCGCCACTTTGGGCACGGTCTCCTATATGTCGCCCGAGCAGGCTCGCGGCGAAGAACTGGACGTGCGCTCCGATCTCTTCAGCTTCGGTTGCGTTCTCTACGAAATGGCTACCGGCCTAACGCCATTTACTGGCACCACCACCGCCGTGATCTTCGACATGATTCTCAACCGCATGCCCACCGCACCCAGTGAGATGAATCCGAACCTGCCGCCAAAGCTCGAAGAAATCATTGGCAAAGCCATCGAAAAAGACCGCGACCTTCGTTATCAAACAGCCGCTGAAATGCGAGGCGACCTGAAGCGCCTGAAACGTGATACCGACTCCTCGCGCGTCGCAACCGCAGCAACCACTTCGCAACGAATTCCCTCAGCCCCCGCCAGCGTCTCGCAATCATCATCGAGCGGCTTTTCACGCACACCGTCAGCTCAAATTCCCGCTGCTTCGCCGGGGCAAGTCACAGAATCCCATGCCGAAAAACATTCGCTGTTGTGGCGCATCTTCCGCGATCCGCGGTGGTACTGGGCGCGCATAGGCGTTGCGGCGCTGTGCTTAGCCTTCGCCATCGCCGCGCATTACTGGGAGCGCTCCCATTCGCTGCAAACTGCGTCTTCTTTTCAGCAGATGACCATTTCGCAGCTAACCACTTCCGGCGACGTCAGCCCAGCAGCTATTTCGCCGGATGGCAAATGGCTCGCCTATGTAGTCCATCAAAAAGAGGAGTCGCTCTGGATAAGACAAATGGCTACAGGCAGCACTGTCCAAGTGATCCCGGCAAGCGATACAAGCTACGCCGCCCTCGTGTTTTCTCGAGATGGAAACTACCTGTATTTCGTCGCGCGGCCGAAGGGAGGCACGCGCATTCTCGAGCAAGTGCCATCCGTCGGCGGCTCAGCTCGGACGATCCTCTCGGATATTGACAGCTCAATAGGCTTTTCGCCGGACGGCAACCAGTTCACATTCGTTCGCGATTCCAGCCAGAACAATACCTCCTCGCTAATGATCGCCAACTCGGATGGCTCGAATCCGCGCGCGCTGGCGACGGTTCACGATCCGGCGTTCTTCGGTGCTTTCGACATAGGCTCGTCGCCCTCCTGGTCGCCAGATGGCCAACGCATCGCCCCTGTGTTCGTGCAAAACGGCGTGTTTGCGGCCGCTGCACCCGAAACCGTTCTCGTTTCGAACGGCAAGCAGACGCCGCTCGGAAGCGGTGGATGGAATCAATTGCGCCAGATGGCGTGGCTGCCGGACGGCTCAGGTGTAATTACCGAAGGAAGTCGTTCCGATGATCCTTCCGGCAACTCACAGATATGGGAGATCGAATATCCGAGCGGCGAAAAAAGAAGAATCACGAATGATTTGAACTTCTATGCCAACGCTAGCATCACCGCTGATGGCTCGAAGATGGTTACCATCGAAGGGGTATTCCACTCCAGTTTGTGGCTGATGCCCGGTGAAGTATCGAAATTGGCTAATGCATCTCCGCATGAAATCGATCAGGATTCTGCAAGTGCGCAAGGTTTTCTCGGCGCTTCCTGGACGCCGAAAGGCGACATCCTCTCCGCTTACTACAACTCAGGGCAGACGGAATTGGCGAAGGTCTCTCCGGATACAGGCGAGTCCACAAATCTCGACATGAACCTCGCTGCCAGTATTGGGCCATCGACTTGTGGCAGCAGCGGCTACTTCGTTTTTATGACGAAACAGGGTGTCATGCGGGCAGATGTGGACGGCGGAAATTTGAAGCAACTCACCTCCAATCCAGCAGACATTTCTCCGGCGTGCTCGCCAGATGGCAAAACAGTTTTTTTCGACCGCGTTTCGAATCAACAGACGACTCTATGGCGCGTTGGCGCCGATGGCCAAAACGCCGCCAAGGTTTCCGATAAGAGCTACATCTTGCCGGCCGTTTCGCCTGATGGAAAGCACATTGCCGTCCTGGATTATGTGGATTCGCCGAAACTCATGCTGATCGTACTCGATGCGGCGACTGGCGCCGCCGAGTCGAGCTATCAGGTTCACGGCAACTCATTTTCGGTCGACCAAGGCGAAACTCGCATGGCTTGGACGCCAGACGGTCACGGAGTTGCATACATCGTTGATGATCCCGTTTCTGGCACCTCGAATCTATGGGAGCAACCTGTCGGCTCACCAGGAAGCAATCCGGCGCCGCCCCGACAGATCACCAATTTTCCTTCCTCGAATACACGCATTTGGTCTTTTGCCTGGTCGCTGGATGGGAAGCAACTTCTCCTGGCGCGCGGGCATGTTTCCAGCGACGCCATAATGCTCTCCAACCTTCACTGAGCGTCATCCGATTCAGCGCGGCGACAGCCCTGAATGCGCGCGGCAAAATTCCACAATACGCGCGTCCGCCCAGAACCGTTGCCCATCCTTCTTGCGCCCAATGAACGCGCAATGCCCGCCATGGCGCGGAGTTTCCAGCGTAATTCGCGGATTCGCACCGATCTTCGCCGCGTCGAACGACCGAAATGGAATCATCGGATCATCCTGCGCTAAAAGAACCAACGCCGGCACCTCAATCTTGCAAAGCAGCGGAAGCGCACTGGATTTCGCATAGTAGTCATTCGCATCGCGGAAATTACAAAACTTCGCCGTGATCGCATCGTCGAATTCCCGCACGCTCCGCACTTTTTTCATTCCATTCAACGGATACTGCCCCGGAAAGAGCGCTGACTTTTGCTCCATCCTCCGTTTCAGCCGCCGCACAAAATGCCTCTCGTAAACGCGATTCCGAAATTCGCCGATCGCGTCGGCGCATGCGCCCAGGTCGCACGACGGACAAATCCCCGCTACTGCGCGCAGTTGCGGCGGAGCCGCAGCGCCAAATTCGCCCGCCATCTTCAGTACCAGGTTCCCGCCCATCGAAAATCCGGTCGCGAAAATTTCCGGAAGTTGATCCCGCTCAATCAGCTCGCGAACCACCGCGCACACATCGCAGCTCAAGCCGGAGTTGTAAAGTGTCGGCGTCAGTTTTTCCGTTCCGCCGCAGTTCCGCTGATTTAATCGCAGAACGTTGAATCCCGCGCCAAACGCGCAATCCGCTGTGCCCAGCATGTAGCCGGAATCGCTCGAACCTTCCAGGCCGTGCAGCAGCACCAGCGTCGGATGCTCGCGCGGCTCCGTCTGCCAGTGGCAATCCGCGCGCACCTGTGTCCCCGGCTCAGTTTCAAAAAATCGCGGAGTGGCCGCCTGCAAATGCGCGTACCGCCGGCGCCAAAAAGCGGCGGCAATAGTCATCAGATGAGGATTGCGAAGAAGAAACGGAGGCTCAAATTCCTTCATCAACTCCAATCTACGTCACGTAAGACCTCTCCGCAACCCGACGGCCGAGTTTCGACAACTTTTTGCGTGTCTTATTTTGAAATGCGGAGAATTCTGTCAGAAGTGAAAAACAATCCCAGCGGACACGCGCGGCTCGCTTTGCCTGCCCTGGTACAGTCGGGTCATCACATCATCGATTTGAATCACTCGCACCGAAAAAAACGGAAGCGCATGGATGTCGAGCCCGCCGCCGAGCGCCGTCGCAAAAGAGGTATCAGATCCCGGGCTAATTAAACTCGGATTTGTAAATGCGCCGACCGATTCGTGCGCGAACCCTAGCTCCGCGTGCACAAACGGCGAAATCGGCCCCGGCAGCGACAATTGCGGCCCAAACAGATACGTCCTCACCCGCACGCTTCCGCCACTCAGCGACCCGTACTGTTCGCCAAAATCAGCCTTCGCGCTCAGGAATGGCACAAATTTGTACGCCGCAGAAAATTCCCACCCGAAAAGATTGGGATGCTGCGTAGCGATTGTAGGAGCGACAACGATCTGGCACTGCGGGCTGCACGGCGGATTGTTCTCTTGCTGAAAAGTTATGTTTCCGCGCAGGTACGAAAACCCGCCGTACAGCTCAACTTTGTCCTGCGCCTTCGCCGTCCCCGCCAAAGCAAACATCATGGCGCATAGAAACGCCGCAGCCTCAAGAATCACCTTGCGCGTTGGTTTGAGCGGTCCCATAAGCACCTCCGAGTTCGCCGTTCTCGCTTTAACGATGCCCCATGCCCTCGTCAAGTTGGATGCAGACGTCCCTCCCGCAGCGTCACCGAGCCAATTTCCCTGGCATCCCAAGTTATGGGAGGCCTTTTTATGATTTCGACTATCACCCGCGATGAACTGAAGAAAAAAATCGACCGTCACGAAAACTTCTTGCTTCTCGAAACGCTTGAGCCGCCAAACTACGAAGCCACGCATCTTCCCGGCGCAATCAACCTTCCTCCATCTCGTCTGCAGGAGCTCGCCCCCAAACTCGCGCCCAAAAAAGATCGGGAGATCGTCGTCTACTGCGCGAGTCCCACATGCCACGCATCTGAAAACGCCGCCAAGGCCTTGGCGGAAATGGGCTACACCAACGTCAAAGACTACGCGGAGGGTAAATCAGACTGGATGGACGCCGGCTTTCCAACCGTGAAGCCGGGCGCCAAATCAGCGTCGCAGCAAAACAAGAATCCCTAGAGGGACGAAGCTAGGTCCTGCTCAGTACGTGAGTGACCACCCAATCAGCGTCGCTGCAAGCACCATCATCAGCACGCCCAGGCTGACCAGGCTCAGCACTCTTCCGTGCCCCAGCAACGAGTCGCGCGTCTGCCGATGTCCGCACAGCAGAATCAGCACAAACGCGACTGCACCCCATGCCAGCGTAGGAGGCAGCCCGCGATACCGCCCGATCATGGAGAGGAATTGCCCCGGCACTTGCCCCTCAGGTATCCACCACGGAATCATCGGCGTCACTGCCGCGGCCACCACGAACGTGAGCACCTTTTTCGTGACCCACCGCTTGATTTTGGGCCGCGTTCCTCTGAGCTTCGCGCGGCGCCAGATGAAGTAATCCCACGCCAGCAATGCCCCAATAATCGGCAGCCATCCGTGCATCGCCGCTTTGTTATCGAGCCAGAGCCATGCCCCAAAAAGCTTTCCGGCATGATGCCCGTGCGCATACGTGAGTCGCGGCAGCACCAGCCACGCCGCCGCTGAATTGCACGCCGCCGCCGCAAACAGCGTGAGCAGGCTCATCAGTTGAAACCACTGCCGCGTTGGCACAGCGCCGCAACCGACACACACCCGGTGCTTGGGCTCGAATTCCTGCCCACAACGATCGCAGAAGAAGTCCTGCGCCAGCGGATTTGCCGTCGCAGCCATTCCCACAAGCCTAGCCCTCGGCGCCCGGCGCGGCTACTGTACGTTTGTGCAGATTTAGCGCAGGTACTGTGAATTTCAGCAAGTTTCGAGGCACCGAAACTACCTATAAACAAAGACTTTAGCAGCGTGCTAAGTTGTTGGATGTCGGTGTGATTTTAGGCTTTCCGGTGCTTGCCTACCGCCCCATAGTAAAGCATACTTGACATTTAGACAAGAGATATTTACAGTGTCCGATGGCGGAGGGCATTGCTAATGAACGAGGCGCCTGGGAGTTGCAAGGGATATTCGCGATGGACGCAACCATGGGTCCTGTGGGGCGCGGCGGGGTCGGTGACAGGCCTTGCGGTGGCGTGGGTCTTTCATAGTGAGAAGCTGAATTCTCCGAGCCGGATTGTTCTCGGATTCCTACCAGCTCTCTTGTGGATTATCTGTGTAGTGGCTCTAGTCCGCAAAATTCGCACATCGGACGAAATGGTAAAGCGCATTCAGATGGAAGCCGCGTCCATCGCTTTTGTTGCGACAATCATTCTCAATTACGTTTTCGTCGGACTGGACGCCTCTCTGGGACTGGACGCCGCGAGAATTTACACCGTGGAAGCGGGTGTCCTCGGAGCCGCCGGCATAGTGATTTGGGCAGTCGCTACTGCATTTCTAACCCGGAGATATCGATGAAAAACGCCTCTTCAGCTTCGGAAGCCACCAAGGAACAGCAGTGCACGTTGAAGAACCTCTACTTCGGTCTGCTAGTATTTGCAATCCTCTATGCGGGCGGTGTGGTTTTCTGCGCCTATAGAGACGATTGGCCCGCCCTCCTTTTGTGGTTGGTATTGTTGCCTTGCGCGAGATGGGTGGGCCTGCGTCTTGCTCCCATCACATTGAAACGCAGGGGCTATGGCTCCGTTGACGACAGGCTGCCTGCTAGCGTGAACAAGGCCCGTGTCGAGGTTGCTTTTTACTCTTACAACGGCTGTCCGTTCTGCCCGATCCTGAAAGGCCGCCTGGAAGCTTTGCAAAAGGAGATGGATTTCACCCTCAGGGAAATAGACCTTACGCTTAAGCCGCAGGTGGCATCAAGCAAAGGAATTCAGTCTGTTCCGGTGGTGGAGGTAGGCGACAAGCGCTTGCTCGGAAACGCCACGACCGAGCAGCTAGCTGAATTCATTGCTGGAGTGAAAACCTCCGAAGCCGTTCTTCCCGCTTAACCGTATGAAAAATCGTCTTCGCGTTCTTCGAGCCGAGCGTGAATGGTCCCAGGCGGAATTGGCCCACCAGCTCCGTGTGTCTCGCCAGACCGTGAACGCCATTGAAACTGGCAAGTACGACCCCAGCCTGCCGCTCGCGTTTCGCATTGCGAAGCTGTTCGATGCGCCTATCGAATCAATTTTCGAATTGAACCCTGAGGAACAAAGTCCTTCCTAAAACTCCTCATACGCGCGCTCGCCGTGGAGAGACACATCCAAGCCGGCCTCTTCGGTCGCCTGCTGCACCTGCGAACTCAATTCCTGCGCCAAAATTCGACGGAAGCCGAAGACCTCAGCCAGGAAGTTCAACCTTGACGGTTGTGAAGATATCAATGATCCTCAACATTCCATGCGTGAAGATGAACGCCCACGCGCGACGGAGACGTGGAACGGCACTGCTCAGCAAGAGGGTCACTCGCGGGATTGCTCGCCCAAAGTCATCAATCGGGGCACTTGGATGATTAACGGACAAACGGAAGTTTGTACCGAGTGTTCGAGTCAACAAAGAATATTCGTTATTGTCGGCGCCGTATTTCTCTAGGGCGAGTACTTTAGCGGGCGAAGCTATAAGCCGGATTTTGTGCGCCGCGAATCGCGCTGAGATTTCTCTCGAACGCAACCCGCAGCGTGGCGATCATTCCTCTGGGCCTTCGATCACTCGAAAGGCTCGATGCGGCCTACCCGAGGGTTTTCCTGCATCGGGCCGGGCCAGCCCTACCCTCCTATTTGGCCTTGCTCCACGCGGGGCTTGCCTTGCCTCCGGTGTCGCCACCGGAGCGGTGGGCTCTTACCCCACCTTTTCACCCTTGCCTGTGCCGCGCTAGACAAGGCCAGCCTGAGGTTTTGCCTCCGGCCGGCCGCCGAGCGCAATTCTCACCGGCGGTATCTTCTCTGTGGCGCTTTCCGTAGCAGAATCCTCGCGAATTCCGCCCCCTGGCGTTACCAGGCGCGTTGCCCTGCCGTTAAAACGGCGGAGTCCGGACTTTCCTCCAGCGCATCGCCTTGCGGCAAACGCGCCAGCGATCACCTGCCCCGCCCGCTCATTTCATTATAATCGCAGGCTTCGATAGCATCAATTGCCGCTCGCGCTTTTGTGTCTCGCTCGCTTGCGCTTCCCTAATGCAGCACAGGAACGTTACGATTACTCAATTTCGCCGCGTCTAAGGACAGAAACGCCTGAGAATGAAACAGCATCAGAATTCCAGAGCCGCGAAGCCTTACCGTACTCGCTGTTTGGAGGATCCGTTTCGCCATGCTTTTGGCTTGCAACGTAACGCTCATGTTCGGGAGATGCTCATGCGCTCTGCGGCACTGCCGCTCGCTCTTTTCGCGTTAGCTTTTGCTGCTCTCGCTCAAACGCAAAAACCTGCTCCGCAAAAAACGCCTCAGTACGGCCATTGGGGACCTTCCGGCTATCACCTCGTCAAGACCATTCCCATTCCCGGCGACCACTCCTACGACGGTCTCGCATTCGACCCCGCACGTCGCCGCTTGTTCGTTGCCCACGGCGTTCACGTTGTTGTCGTCGACCCCGACACCGCAAAAATCGTCGGCGATATTCCCAACACTCTCGGCGTGCACTCGATCGCGCTCGCGCCCGACATCAATCGCGGCTTCATCACCGACGGCCAGACCAACAACGTCACCATTTTCAGCTTGGACACACTCAAAGTCATTGGCCTCGCGCCCACCGCCACCGAGCCCAATTCCATCGCTTACGACCCTGCCACCAAGCGAATTTTCACCATGAATCATCGCTCCAGTACGGCCACCGCAATCGACGCCGTTACCGGCGCAATCATTGGTGACATTCCTCTAAATGGCGAGCCGACCGCCGTCGTTGCCGACGGTCGCGGCCACATTTACGTCAATCTCGCCAGCACCAGCGAGGAACTCAAAATCAACTCCAAAAACCTTGCCATTCTCAATCGTTGGCCGATGTCTCCTTGCATCGAACCGAGCGGCCTCTCCATGGACCTCAAGCACCGCTTCCTTTTCATCGGCTGCTGGAACGACCGAATGGCCATCATGAACGCCGACAACGGAGAAGTCCTCGCCGCTCCCGCCGCCGGTTCGCGTGCCGGAATGGGCCGCTTCGATCCCGGAACCCAGTACGCCTTGAGCGCCAACGACGATGGCACGCTCACGATTGTCATCGAGGCCGCCGATAACCGCTTCAACGTCGTCGAGAACGTCGAAACCGAGCACGGCGCGCACACAATGGCCCTCGATCCTACCTTGCATGAGGTTTTTCTGGTCACCGCGCAATATCAGCCGCCACCTAAAAAAGCTCCCCATGCCCTGCCGCAAATGATTCCCGGCACAGTCCACGTCCTCGTCTTTGGCCGCGATTACAACTATCGCTAGTCTTCAGCGAAAAGTGCCGTCGTCTCGTATGAAACCTCGCGTCCCTTCCGCGCGTCCATTCTCAACGGAGGCGCTTGCGCCGGTGCGGGCGCGGGACGAATCATCCGCTGCCTTGCGCCCGTCGAGTGCTTCGTTGCGCAAATTTCAGTGCGCCCTGAATTGAGAGAGGAGCTTGCGATGACCCTCCATCCTAGATTACTGGCCCTGCTCCGAACCGCAACCCTTTACACTGTGGCGTTTCTCATCGCCCTCGCGCTCGTTGCCACCACGCGCACCTTCGCGAAGCGTCATCCTGCGCGCGCCGCGACAATGCAGAGCGCTGGACCGGGCTATCATCTTCTGAAAACGATTCCCATCCCCGGCGACAGTTTCTGGGATTACCTGAAATTCCAGCCTTCCACAAACCGCCTTTTCATCACTCACGGCGACCACGTTGTCGTCGTGAACGTCAAGACCGGCAAAGTCGTCGGCAACATCGGCGGAATGCAGGGCATTCATGGCGTCGTGCTCGCGCCAGAGTTCAATCGCGGATTCGTCACCGACGGCCGCGCCGCGAAACTCTGGATTTTCAATCTCAAAACGTTGAAAGTTATCGGCAGCGCGCCGACCGATCCTGACGCCGACGGCGACGTATACGATCCCTTTTCGAAACGCGTGTTCACCTTCAACGGCGATTCAAACACCTCCACCGTCGTCGATGCGCGCACGGGAAAAGCCGTGGGGAAAATTGAATTGGGCGGAGATCCGGAGTTTCCCGTCGCCGACGGTCGTGGTCACGTCTACGACAATATCGAAAGCACCAGCGAAATCGTCGAGATCGACTCCACCACAATGAAAATCATCCATCGCTGGCCGCTCGCTCCCGGTGAGCATTCGAGCGGACTGGCCATCGATGCCGAGCACGGAATACTCTTCTCCGGCTGCCACAACAAATTGATGGTCATGATGGACGCGAACGACGGCCACGTCATCGCCACGGAACCCATCGGCGAGGGCGTCGACGCTACGCGCTTCGACCCCCGCACGCAGGACGCCTTCGCCTCAACCGGCGATGGCCATCTCACGGTCATTCACGAAGACTCGCCGACGCAATTCAGCGTTGTGGAAAATGCCTCAACCGAACGCGGTGCGCGCACCATGGCTCTTGACCCAATTACCGGCGACGTTTTTACGGTCACCGCGCAGGTCGAGCGCATCCCCAATCCGCCGCCGCACACCAGGCCATTCAAGATGGTCCCCGGCACCTTCCATCTGCTCATTTTCGGCAAAGAATGATATAGAATACCGCCACGTGCACGGACGTGACCTATTGCCCGTGTGCTGGTGGGCTTCCTTGAAAATACATCTTGCCGCTCTGTTCATAGTTCTTATCGCGTGCAGCGCGTCCCTTGCGCGAGGGCAGTCCTCCTCAACTCCCACGCCTATGTCCAATGCCTCCGAATCTGAGCTGCTTAAGCCATATCACTTGGTCAAGACCATTCCTTTGCCTTTCCTTAAGAAAATGAGCGGTCAATTGGGATTTGACCAGGAGAATAACAGGCTCTTTTTCTCCGATGGCAAAGACCTAGTGGTCATCAACGCAGATAACGGCGAGCGTGTTGGCGTCGTCCCTAAAATTGAAAAGGTTTCCGGTATCGCGTTCGCGCCGGGTATTCACCGGACATTCGTTGTCGACGCGGACAGCCGCACTCTGTTCGCGTTGGATTTGTCAACGCTTACGCTCGTCCAGAAAACGAATGCCGGCGCGGAATCTTTGTCCGTCTTGTACGACGCGGAATCAAAAGAAGTTTTTACCACTGGCAGGACGACTTCCACTTGCAAAGTGTTTGATCCTGCCACAGGCAAACAGATAGCAACCGTAAAGCTCGGCGGTTACCCTCTCCATGCCGTCGGGGACTCGCACGGAAATATCTATTTTGAACTTACTTCTAGTAATTCGGGCCCGCCAGTGATGGAAATGGCCGGCGACGCGTATCCCATAGCAATCTCTCTGAAATCAGCCATTGCGAAACTTGACACGCGGACTTTGGTTATGGGTGACCGCTGGCAAGAACCGTCATGTGCATTTATGCATCTATTGGGCGTCGACCGCTCTGGCGAAAACCTGCTCATAGGCTGCAAGGACTCGGCCATTTTAGCGGATCCGCAGACAGGAAGGGTCGTCGCTTCCAGCAACATCAGCGGCATTCGAGACGGCACGGCCGTAATCTTTAGCCCCGCGCTCGGAGATGCGTTCCTTCTCGGCCTCGACGAACAGTCGAGCGTCCATCGGACGGATTTGGCGATCATCCACGAGGATTCGTCCGGACATCTCGGTCCCGTCGTGTTGGCTCCACAAGTGTGGGCTCAACCCGAAGCATTTGATAGCGCCACTCAACAGTTCTTTGCCGTTCAAAGCGATACCAAAACTGTTGATTCAGGCCTTTTTATCGAAGCACTAGGAACGAGGAGTCCGGTTCCGGTGCAGCAGTCAATACCCGGCACTTTTCGTATTCTCGTGTATAGTAGGAATTGACGCCTCAGCGCGACAAGGGCTTATCGCTCCTCGCTCATTTCTTGCCGAGGAGTTTTTCAAA
The DNA here is from genome assembly GCA_030037335.1 of Candidatus Acidiferrales bacterium. Taxonomy (GTDB): domain Bacteria; phylum Acidobacteriota; class Terriglobia; order Acidiferrales; family UBA7541; genus DAHUXN01. The sequence goes on from JASHRN010000171.1 coordinate 63,596, forward strand.
GCCATCTTCGTCGAGGATAGTCACGCCCAGCGCCTGCGCCTTCGCCAGCTTCGATCCCGGATCCGCCCCCGCCACTACGTAATCCGTCTTCTTGCTCACCGACGAAATCACTTTCCCGCCGTGTGACGCGACCAGTTGTCCTGCTTCTTCGCGCGAATGACGCTCCAGCGTGCCTGTGAACACGAACGACTTCCCCGCCAGCGCCGTGCTCACCGGCGCGCGCCTTTCCTCTTTCATGCGAACGCCCTTTTCGCGCAGCCGCTCGATTAGCTTCCGATTGGCCTTCTCCGAAAAGAAATCCGCCACGCTCGCCGCCACTTTCGGTCCAATCTCATTCACTTCCATCAACTCTTCCGCACTCGCATCCGCAATTTTCTCGAGCGAGCCAAAATGCTCCGCCAGCAGTTGCGCCGTTCGCTCGCCAACAAATCCAATCCCCAGCCCGTAAGTCAGCCGCGAAAGCTCATTCTTCTTGCTCGCCGCAATCTCATCCAGCAAATTCTGCGCCGATTTCTCCGCCATGCGCTCCAGATTGGCCAAATCCTCCAGCTTCAGCGCATACAAATCCGCAAAATCCTTCACCATTCCTTTTTCGACAAGCTGATCTACCAATTTGTCTCCCAGCCCGTCAATATTCATCGCGTGCCGCGACGCAAAATGAATCAGCGACTCCCTTCGCCGCGCTGGACACATCGCATTCACGCACCGATACGCAACTTCTCCCTCCACGCGATACACACGCGTCCCGCACTCCGGACACTTCTCCGGCACAATCACCGGCGCTTCTTCTTTTCCGTGCTTCAACACTTTCAGTACGTGCGGAATCACATCGCCTGCGCGCTCTACCAGCACCGTGTCTCCCGCGTGAATATTCAGCCGCCCGACTTCATCCATGTTGTGCAGCGTCGACTTCACTACCGTCACGCCGCCAATCGGCACCGGCTCAAAAAACGCCACCGGCGTCAGCGTCCCAGTCCTTCCCACGTTGAATCCAATCGCGCGCACCACCGTCGTTCCCTGCTGCGCCGCCCATTTGAATGCAATCGCCCAGCGCGGCGCCTTCGACGTGAACCCCAGCTCGTTTTGCAGCCCCACGTCGTTCACTTTCACCACCACTCCATCAATTTCATACGGCATCTTCTCGCGCTTCTTTTCCCATTTCGTGCAGTACTTCTCCACTTCCTCGATGCCATCGCACACTTCGAAATCCGCGCTCGCGCGAAACCGCAAAGCCTTCAGCGCTTCGAGCGACTGCGAATGTTTTTTCAGCGGAACGCGCGTACCCGAAAGCAGGTAATACGCGAAAAAATCCAGTTTTCGCGACGCCGTGATATTCGGATCCAGCATGCGCACCGCTCCCGCAGCCGCGTTGCGCGCATTCGCGAAATGCTTTCCGCCGCTAGCATCTTGCTGCCGGTTCAGCTCTTCGAACGCTTTCTTCGTCATCATCGCTTCGCCGCGCACTTCAATGTCCGCAGGCAAGCCAAGCTTTTTCATTTCGCTCACATCAAGCCGCAGCGGAATCGAGCGAATTGTTTTCACATTCGGCGTCACGTCTTCGCCAGTTTGGCCGTCGCCGCGCGTCACTCCCCGCACCAGCACTCCACTTTCGTAAATCAGCGCCAGGCTCAAGCCGTCGAATTTGTGCTCCGCCACATATTCAATCGTTTCGCGGCCCGTCAGCTCTCGCGCTCGCCGGTCAAACTCGCCCAACTCCTCAAACGACAGCGCGTTGTCCAAACTCATCATCGGACGCGCATGCCGGTATGTCTGAAATCCCTCCCGCGGCTTCCCTCCCACTCGCTGCGTCGGCGAATCCGGCGTGACCATCTCCGGATGTTCCTCCTCGATCGCCTTGAGCCGCCGCATCAGCTTGTCGAATTCCGCGTCGGAAATCTTCGGCGCATCCAGCACGTAATAGAGATACTCGTGCCGCCGAATTTCCTCGCTCAGCTTTTCCACTTCTTTCATCAATGTCGCGCTCGCTGCCATTCCATCCTCAATTCAAAACCAACCAATAGCGAACAGCCGAAACACCCTGTCGCTTCACTGCTTCGCGCCGGAGCCAAGTATTATACAATGCGCGATTTGACGCCTCTTCGCTCACTTCAGGACTTGCGGCCCGTTCCCCAACAGGTTCGCAACGCCGTCGTCATCTATAACCCCACCAGCGGCCGCCGCCGTTCGCGCCGCCTTCGTGCCCTCGAAGAAGCGGCGCAAATCCTCCGCGCCTCCGGAATCGATGCCCATCTGCTTCCCACCACCTGCGCCGGCTCCGCCACCGAACTTGCGCGCAACGCCGTTCACGGCGGCTGCGAAATGGTAGTCGTTTGCGGCGGCGACGGCACCATCAACGAAGTCGTCAACGGAATCGCCGGCACCGAAGCACCCCTCGCCGTTCTCCCCGCCGGAACTGCGAACATTCTCGCGAAAGAACTGGGCATCCCGTGGAACATTCCCGCCGCTGCTCGCCTGATCGCCCGCGGCAAGCTCGCGCGCATTGCGCTCGGCCATGCTGAATGGTGCGCCAATCGTACCGCAGCGCCCGCAATTCCCCTTCAGCGCTACTTTCTCTGCGTCAGCGGAGCCGGCCCCGACGGTGCCATCGTCCACGGAATCGACACCAATTTCAAATCCCGCGTTGGCATTCTTGCCTACTGGCTCGAAGGTCTACGCCAATTTTTTACTTACCGCTTCCCATTTTTTCGCGTCGACTCGCCTGAAAAACAAGTGGACGCCAGCCTCATCGTCGTTGGCCGCACAAAATGTTACGGCGGCCCTTTTCGCATCACCGTCGGCGCAAGCCTCTTCGAAGATCAATTCGAAATCGTCGCCTATACCGGACAGAGCCGCCTCGGCGTCCTCTCCTGCCTCCCCGCAATCTGGCTCGGTCGCCTTCATCGCGTTCGCGGCATTCACGTCTGGAAAACCTCGCGCTTCTCCTGCCAGCCTCTTAGCCAAAATAATAATGACCATACGAATGATCACACCGAAATTTTCTCGCAGCTCGATGGCGAACCGGCCAGCGCGCTTCCCGTTGAATTTTCCATTGTGCCCAATGCTTTGACCCTCGTCCTTCCCCCCAATTTCCAATTTGACGCACCGTAAAATCGACATGAGAATCCTGTCTAATCGATCACTCCCATGGATCCCGTAACCCACGCGCTCATTTCCGCAACTCTCGACCGCGCTGGCCTCCGCCGCGTCAGTCGCAACGCGCTCGCGATTCTCGTTGTCTCCGGAACGGTCGCCGATCTCGACCTGCTCAGTTACTTCGGCGGCGCGAACGTTTACTTTCACTATCACTTTGCCCTGCTGCACTCGATCCTCGGCAGCGCCATCGTCGCTCTCGCCGTCGCGCTCGCATTTTATTTTTCCTCGCGCCGCGCGCCGTTAGCGACAGCGGCGACGCGTCCGCCCTTGCGTTTCGCTCCCGTCCTGCTCCTCTGCATCATCGCCGCCGCCGTCCACGTTCTCTTCGACTGCCTCGGCGCCGACGGCGTCCAGCTCTTCTGGCCCTTCCGCATGCGCTGGTTCTCTCTTAATCTGCTCCCGCAAATCGATCCCTGGATCCTCGCCGCATTAATTGTTGGAATTGTCCTGCCCGCGCTTTTCCGCCTCGTCAGCGAAGAAATCGGCGAGCGCAAGAAAAAGAAAACCGTCTCCAAAGGAGCCGTCGCCGCTCTTCTCGTCATCGCGCTCTACACCGGAGAGCGCGGCCTTCTGCATCAGCACGCCATCGAAACGCTCATGTCTTTCGACTACCACGGCGCTGCGCCGCTCTCCGCCGGCGCATTTCCCGATTCTGTCTCGCCCTTCCTCTGGCGCGGCCTCGTCGATACCGCCAACACCATCGAGCAAATCGACGTCCCGCTCAACTCCGGCGAAGGATTTCGCGCCAGCTCCAGCTTGACCACCTACAAGCCCGCGAACTCCCGCGCGCTCCTCGCCGCCCGCCGTGCGCTCCTCGCCGACCAGTTCCTCCGCTACGCGCGCTTCCCTTTTGCGGAAACGCAAGCCATCCCCAACGGCACGCTCGTCACGCTTCGCGATTTGCGCTTCCCGCCTGACTCCGATTCGCCCGAAAACGTCCGCGCCGTCATCGAACTCGACGGCCAGCTCAACATCCGCAGCGCCGAAATCGACTTCGCCTCCGCCGTCACCACCCCCCGCGAATAAAATCCCCGGGAATAAAATTTGGATGCGCCAAAGCCTACAGCTTCTCCCCCGCCTCCGGCCGGCTGGATTCGATCAGCGTTATCCCGCCGCAATAGCAGCAGCCCTTCGGCCGCTTTCAGGCGCACCTACGAAATCCTCGTTTTCGTAAGGGCGCGGTTTTTTATCCTGAGGGACGAAGGGCAACCGTGCCGTAAGTCGTGCGGGATGAATGCGACTTTAGCCGCTGAGGTCCGTCTGGCTCTTTTTGAGGAACGCCACGCAGTTTTACAAGTTCTCCCCCGCCTCCGCCGGCTTCAGCAGCCATCGCGTCAGCGCGTAAATCGCTCCAATCAACACCAGCGGCCCAACAATCAGCATCACCTTATGCCGCATCATGAAGTCAACGAGCGCCGTTCCGTATTTCAGCGCGAACAATCCTTCGACCGCGTACCGCAATCCTCGCCCCACCAGCACTCCAATCAAGAAAGTCTTCACCGGAACCTGCGCCACTCCCTCCGCAATCACAAACGCCTTGAACGGAAACGGCGGCGGCAAAATCGACGGCACAAAAACGCTGAGGAACGCATGCCTCTGCACCAGCATTTGAATCCGCCCCGCCCCTTTTTTGTGGTGCCTTTTGCGGTACGCCTCTCCGCCCTTTTTCGCCAGCAGATACAGCCAGATGCTCCCTGCAAGCGATCCCGCTGCGGCCATTCCCGCGTAATAAAGCATTCTCCCGTGATGTTGCAGGACAAATTCGATGAACAGCAGATCTGTGATGAAGGGAAACGACAGCACCGACGAATCGAGAAACGCTACAACGAATAATCCCCCGCCTCCAATGGCGCTAACAACATGCGTCAGCCAGTGCGGGAGTTTCGGCTGTTTCACGGGCGGCCTGTCTCTGCCGTTTTCAAACCGCGCATTGTAACAGAGAGATGCCGCACCCCCTATTTCCGGCCAAGCAGCAAAACTCAACCGACTGTCATTCCGAGGAGCGGTTTTGCTCAGCGCGGAGCGGTGAGCGGCGACGAGGCCGGTGTGCGGACTCCGGTGGAGTCCACCGGACTCCCGAAACCGGAGAATCTGCATTTGATTTTGCAGATGTAGGGCCCGATTGCCGCCATCGGGCCGGACTTTGCTTCTGCCCCTCCGCCGTACAATTTCCATCGAGGGCCGCGCCAGCTGAGTTATACTGCCCCCCGAAATACCGCTTACGATCATGTCAGACCAGCAAGTCTCATGGGCAGCAATAATTCTGGTTTTTAGCTTTGTTTGGGCGGGAACCTGCGCGAATGCGCAACAGAACACCACTCCTGCCGGAACGTTCTATGACAAGCATCTCGACGTTCACTTCAATTATCCGGTCGAAATGCAAATATATGACGCAAAAGCGGCGATTGAACGCGGACACGAAGCTATCTATGGAGCGCCGGGAAACACAGACCCCGAGCACCGTGAAGCAATGAAGTGTATGCGGCCTCTTCTCGATCTCCAGTTGCCAAAGGAAAAGGCTCCGCAACGAGATGGCGACCTCGGCAACATCTGGGTGGATGACACCGAGGCTTACAAAGCATCGCGAAAACCGGAGCCAATTTCCGCAACTATCTTTTTAGCAGAATTCAACCGCGATTGTGCCCCGCAAAATCTTAAGGACGATGACCTGCTCGGCACCATCGCCCTCAGCGCCGTCTCTGAGCCAGGTATCCAACGCATGCCTAAGCCGCTCTGGTATCAGATTGGAAAGCAGAAAATTCACATGAATTCCGGTGTAGGGCGACTCATCATCAACGGCCAACCTGCCCCCGCGCCCATCATCGTGATGTCCATGGCAACGAAATGGCGGGGTCACTTCCTTGCGTGGGTCTTTACTTCAAATGATGCTGAGATTTTTAATCAGATGACAAAGAGCCTCGTTCAATTCGGTAATGGACCCTATGGGCAGATGTTCCCCGCTAATATCGGGCCTACAGGTTCTGGTAAGCCATTGACGATTCTTCCAAAATGAAAACTGGCCTGATCGTGACAAATTATGCATCGCTCAAGGAGAACTGAATCATGAAAAACCGCTTCGCATCATTTGCCGTCCTGACCATTGCATTGGCCGCTTTCGCCGCTCTCGGATTTGCTCAGCAAGACAAAAGCCAGCGCCCCAGCCCTCCCGCCAACACGCATTTCACTTTTCCCGACGGCAAGACGCTCACCATCGACTACTCCAGCCCGCGCATGCGTGGACGCGAAATCTATGGCGGCCTCGTCCCCTACGGCAAAGTCTGGCGCGCGGGCGCGAACGAAGCTACCACCTTCGTCACCGACACTGACCTCATGGTCGGAGACAAAACCGTTCCCGCCGGAGCCTACACTCTCGACACCATTCCCGAACAAGGCACATGGACTCTCATCATCAGCAAGAAAACCAAGAACGACAAAGGCGGCCCAGTCTGGGGCATTCCCTATCCCGGCGAACAGTACGACTTCACCCGCACTCCCATGGAAGTCTCGAAACTCAACAGCCCCGTCGAAGACTTCACCATCTCCCTCGTCCAGGCTGGCGACGGCTGCTCCATGAACATGGACTGGGCCACCACCCGCGCCACCATCCTCATCACCGAAAAAAAATAGCCCGCCATTTTCTTGACGACATAGGTGATACGGGGACATGCTATGCCTCGAAAGAATTGGCCATGCCGCGCGGCGATCCCACCGCGCCCGTCTTTGCAGGCGTCGATCCCTCGGAAAGTCGCGCGGACGCGGATTCTCCTCGATTTGGTCAAAATAAGTATCCTCACCGAAGAAACAGCATCGCCTTGATGAAATGACGAAATTTGAGCATGGTGTTGATTTTGAGTGTCCGTCCATGATAAATAACTCCCTCGCATGCCCTTTGCCAACGATGTGGAACGTGAGCTTCATTTCTGGAAGCACGGCGACGAATTTGGAGCCACTGATTCATTTGAGTACGAGCGACTCGCGGACACCTTCATGCACGGTCCGAGGGGCATAGATACTCACGAGTGCTTTCGTCCAGGCGGCTTAGACCGCGTCCGTTTTGATTACGGTACTCGCGTTGAAGGTATTGCACGCACACGGACAATGGTCGTAAGGACGTTCTATACGGTCAGTTTATGGTTAATACGCAGGCACGGCGGACAGGCTGGCTATTTCGCATATGAGTGCGGTAGAGTGGACTTATGAATAAGTGCCCCGTATGTATGTATCCGAATATGGCCTACCCCCCACGCGATTACCATATTTGTCCGTGTTGTGGTACGGAATTCGGGAATGACGAC
>JASHRN010000172.1 GCA_030037335.1 Candidatus Acidiferrales bacterium
ACGTAGCCATGGCGAGATCGCCCCGGCGCAAAGTCGCGAATCACATAGAAGCCCTTTGCAGCGGCGGTGATATCGGAATCGGCAAAACGACTGCGGTCGACCACCGCAAAATCCGGCCGCGCCACCTCAATAACGATGATGCCAACCTTCGGGTCGCGCGCAGCAATCTCCGCTGCGGCAAAATAGCCGGGCGCCACGTCGTTGTAATCCCAGAAATTCAGGTTGATGGTCTGTCCACGCGGAAAGAGCTTCCATACCTGTGGTGCGAAAATGCCGAAGTGCGTACGTGCATCCGCCGCCGTTTCCGGCCCGGAATGTGCAGCCAAAATGTGAAGCACGCCCACACGAAACTTGCTATCTTGGTTCTGCTGACTCCACACGCGCGCGGGCGTGTACATGAGCGGAGTGAAAGCGCCGTAGGTTCCGCTGAGGGCCCACACTCCCGCAAATTTCGTCGGGTCGACAGAGGCGCTCTGACTCACAAGCCCGATCGCGGTCGAAACGTTACCCGCTTCCTGGATGGCAGCCTTTATGCGAGTGCCGAGCGGATTTTTCTCAGAATCATAGTGGCCCCACAAGCTGCCGTGCTCAACGTTGATCGACTCGGAGAGATCCGCAGCCAGGGTCAAGAAGCGGTTGTCAGTCACGTAGTTCATCCACTTGACGATTTCCGAAATGGCCCGCCTCGCACCGGCAACTTCTCCAGGCTTGCGAAACAGGGCAATGCCCAATTCTTTCTGTTTTCCCGAAATTGCGTTCGTTACCTGAAGCTTCTGCGGCTCGCGTGGCAAATTTGCCACTCGCAAGCGATCATCAAGAAAAGGGTCGCGCCGCGCGTCGATGCGAAGAGGAATCTCATCCTTCACGCCGTCGCCAAGCTCCACCAAACGGTCTGCCAGCCAGTCGCCCAAACCATTGCGATCAAGCACCGACATGACAACATCAATATTCGTTTTGAACTGGATCAGCCGCTCCCTGACATCCGTCACGGGACCCTGACGGATCCCCTTGAATTCAACGCCATAATGGCGCTCGAACGTCTCTGCCAGCGAGACAAAATACTCCGAGTTCATTTTGAATGCATAAGGGTGACTCGCATAGCCAAGTATCTGCGCGCAATTCTTGTGAATTTCGGCGTGAACCGCCCCAGGCCAGTAGCCCTTGAGCGTCTTACCAATCGCTATCATGGGACGACGGTCCGCCGGATCCCATTCCTCCATCGCTTTCAGTACGCCAACGATCTGTCCGTAATCGTGACCATCCTCCATCGTCAGCACGTTCCAACCATATGAAGTCCACTGATCGACAATCCTGTAGCCATCATATTTTTCCGCGACGACTCCGCCAATCAGCGAGTCGTCTATGCCGGCGTTGTTGTTCGAGAAAAGAATCCGCAAGCGCTTTCCGACTTGCAGCGCGAGCGCCTGTGTCTTCAGCTCCTGCGCATGGCCCTCGGTCATGGCAAATTCGCCTTCGAAAGCAATCACTTTGGGCGAATTCAAATTTGGCGCGCCAACGAAATTCCAAAACGCAGCTTTTCCCGCGGCTGTCGCAACGCCAATCCCGGAAGGCCCTCCATTCACATCGTTCGTGACATCTGTTGACTCGCTATGGCCGGCCAGCGCGCGGATGCCGCGTCCTTTGGCTTGCGCGAACAGCGGGTGACCTTCAAGTCCAACACTCTGCAAAAGCGTTCGGAGCGCTCCCTCGTTCCTGCGGAATCCGAGTGCGTCCACCGGCAACATCGCGACATGCGGATCCACTTTGTAGCGGCTGTCGCCTGTCATCTCGAACTTGCGTGCCAAAGCCTGTCCAATGATCATCCACAGCGCATAGCAAGTCGGAACACAATGGCCTCCGGCCAGCATGAATTTATCTGCATAAGGATGCTTGGGACGCCGATAGTCAAAACGCAGACCGCCTGACTCCGGCCCGGCGAGGTGCACCGCTACGTTATACGGCGTGTAGGCTAGAGGCCCTCCAAAGTGGCCCGTTTGCGCATAATTGCCGAGCAGCACTAGGGTCATGCACGTCATGTAGCCAATGTCTTCCAGACGGCGGTCATATGTCGCGCGAACCGGAGAAACCGGCGATACCTGCGTATCGGTGGTTGCCACGCTTAGCTCCTGATTTTTGGCATCATGCGGGACCAAGGAAGGCCGCAAAGAGACAGTATACTATGGGAGCAGTTTCACTGCATATTCCCGCTGTGAAGAGAAATAAGAATTATCTATACGGGACTCTCGTTGCGCCTTCACAAGTTCCAGTTTATATTCACGCGCAATGCGTGATCCGCTTGTCCAATACCTCGTCGGCGCCGCGATTTTCAGTATCGGCCTGATGATTTTGCTTTCGTCTGAAGAAATTGCCCACGGCCTCGGTCGCTTCTGGGATCGCTGGACAGGAAAGCATTCTCTCTCCGCCACTTCCGACACAACTCCGCCGCCATTCTATCGCGCGCGCCTCATCATCTGGCGCACACTCGGCGTTCTTGTCCTCGCCGACGGACTCATCTGGCTTGCGCTGGCCACTGCCGAAGTCTTTCACCTTTTTCCTCGCCGCTGAGTCACCTCGCGCCAAACTAGATTACGTTTCTGCGACCGCATACACGTCTTTGGGCGGAAGGCTTCCCTAGACACCTGCTCGTCCGCAGTTGTATTCTCAACACATGACACTCTCTGCTCGCAACAAACTCGTCGGCAAAATCGAAGAACTGCAGTCCGGCGGCGTGATGGCTCACGTTGTCATCCGAGTCGGCGACAATCTGATTGAAAGCGTAATTACCAAGCGAAGCGCGGACGAAATGAAGTTGAAAGTCGGCGACGCAGTGGTCGCCATCATCAAATCCACGGAAGTAATGCTCGAAAAGAGCTAGCGTAAATCCCTTCGATGAGCCTCCCAGTAACCAACCGCCCAGGCTTTGCAGTCACATTGGCGTTTGCCTCACTGCTCGTGACTGGCGCTTTGACCTCCGCGCGGCCGCTCTGCGCTCAAACTTCGGCCTCGACAGTCGCGATCAGGATCGGCGGCAATGTAACGACCCCTCTTGCGCTTTCCTTAACTGACTTGAAAAACATGCCCCGGCAGACCCTGAAGGTCGTGAACCCGCACTCCAAGAAAACTGAAGTCTACCAGGGTGTCGCGCTCGAGTATCTGCTACGCAAAGCAGGCGTGCCTCAGGGTGAGAAGTTACGCGGCAAAGCGATGACTAATTATGTGTTGGCGACGGCTTCTGACGGTTACCGCGTCGTGTTTTCGCTCGCTGAACTGGATCCTGGTTTCATGGAGTCTGACGTAATCGTCGCGGACACGCTCAACGGCGTGCCGCTTGGCCCAAACGAAGGCCCTCTCAAACTTGTTGCTCCCCACGATAAACGTCCCGCACGCTGGATCAGAATGGTCAAATCTTTGACCGTGCTGCAAGCCGGCAACTCGTCCCAATAAATCAGAAAAAGAATTTGATGGCCAACTGAACGATGCGGGGATTCACGCTGGTACTTGTAATCGTTCCAAACGTGTTGCTGAACGCCAGCATGGACGCGCCGCCCGCGTTCACCTCCGCTGTGCCTACGTTAGTCTGGGGGTCGCTGAAGGACGGTGTGTTGAAAGCGTTGAAGAACTCGCCACGAAGTTGCAAGCTGCGCGCTTCGCCCGCGAAAGGAACGTTCTTGATAAGCGCGATATCGAAATCCTGTTGTGCGGGTCCGCGCACGATGCTCGTTCCCGAATCGCCGAACGCTGTCGCGCCGTCCGTCGTAATCACGGGAGGAGCAACAAAACACGAAGTATTGAAATAGTGATCCAGTCGGCTGCCGATCGGGCCAGAAGTCAGGAGGCTCGCGTGTGTGCAGCCGAGCGCAAGATCGAGAAAGTCAGTGGCGCCGGGACCGAGAAACGCATTATTGGCATCCGTGTCGGTAAAAGTGAGCCAGTCGCCACTCTGGAACGTGGTAACACCAGCGACCTGCCAACCGCCTAGCAACCTTCGACTCCAGGCACCGGTCTTCGGAGCGGGCAGATTGTAAAGATAGCTGATAATCAGGCGCTGCGGACGAATGAAGGGATCGAAGCCGTAGTTCGCATTAGGATCGTTCTGATTTCCAATCAATTGACCACCCAAACGTGCCCCAATCGTGTAGCCGGGATCGTTTTCGAGCGCAGCAGCCCAAGTGTAAGACGCCAGAAATTGAAGCCCGTGGCTGAATCGTTTGCTGAGCGACGCTTCGAGCGCGTTATACGAAGAACTCCCCGTGGATTCAATCTCCAGCGCCCCGTTAGGAGCGAAGCCCAAATAGGGTTGACGTTCCCCCAGGTTGGCCGCGGTATTGTCAGTCAGTCCGCGCACGGGATTTTCAGGTGTCGCATCGAGCGCCTGATCGAAGAGCTTGCCTAACGAAAGATGAGTTGCCTGTACACCCTGATAGCCAATTTCAAGCAGCCAATTGTTGGCGAGCTCGGCTTGCATGTTCAAGGCGTAATCCTGCGAGCGCGCGGGTTGATACTCCGGTGAAAAAATGATTGGACTCAACGCGGTGGTCGGAGAGTATGGCAGGAACTGCGGAAAACTGGGCGCCGGCGGAAGCGCGGTAGCCGGAGTCGCCGGCGGCACGTAAACAAACTGCCGATATAAGCCGAAAGGCGGCGCAGACAGCAACTGCAAATAAGGCTCGCCAGTGGAGCGCGTGTAAAAGACACCATAGCCGCCCCGCAGAACAAGTCGCCTGCTGCGCGGCAATTGCCACGCGAAGCCGAGCCGCGGCTCCCAATCGTTTTCGCCCATATTGTTAAGGGCTGAAGTATTGCCGCTCCGCACAACGCCAGTCGGCAGGCTGCCGGAAAAGTTTGAGGCGACCACGTATCCGTCAACCGTGCCGCTGGGGGGTGGGTTGGGATTAACGTTGGCCAGATTCATAGTTGACTGGCGCCCGAGTGCATCGCCAATCGCGCCTTGGAATTCGTAGCGCAAGCCGAGACTGAGCGTCAGTCTTGGCTCAATTCGGTAGTTGTCCTGGATATACGTATCCGCATTCGTGGCTCGATAGGCTCGACCCGTCAGGCCCGGAACGTCAGCCGCTTCCAGCACATTTCCGAGCAGGAAATCAGCGAAGGTCGGGTAAATCAGAGCACCGACGAAGTGAAACCCTTCCAGGTTCATCTGGCTGCGCGTAATTCCCCCTCCAAGGTGCAGATCATGGCTGCCTCGGATGTAGCTCAACGAATCGTTCAATTCATAGAAGTTTTGCGCGAGGCGTAATCCTTCGCCCCAGCCGCCGATGTCGAACCCGCCCTGCTGCGAAGGTAGTATGCCGATCTCCGGGTACGGATTATCAAAAGCGGGCGCGGTAGCGCATAAGCTTGTCAGTGTAAGCGGACCCGACTGGCTCGAGGGGCATCCCGCCAACGCATAGGTGACGTTGGGATACTCTTGGTCGAGCGCCGACGGCAAGCGATGGAAGCCGAAGGTCGCTTGGTTGAGAAGGCTATTAGTGAAGACATGCGTGACCGTGAGCGAGATGACCCGGGCATCGGTCGGAACGGCTTGTGCGAACCCGCCCGAATTGAACACGGGAAAGCCGAACGGGTTCGACGGGTATTCCTCCACCTGCTGGCTGTCGAACCAGAAAAAGTCAGCGGCCAGATGGGTTTTCGCGCTCGGGTACCAATCGAGGTCGCCAAGGTACTGGTCGTCGCTATAGGTGCAAGGGGAACTAAAGATCGTGGCTCCGGTTGCCGAATTTTGCGGCGCGGGGATCATAAAGGTACCGTCAGAAAGCTGGGCATTCAACACCGAGACGGCCAGCGGCGAAATCGTGCTGCTGGGGCCGATGACTCCACCCGAAAACGTGCGATAGCCAGCAAATTCACTCGCCAGCGCCGCCGGCGTTCGGCTGCTGGCACTATTGGTTAAGCCCACAGGCAGGTTGCCGGTTGTCAGGCATCCCGTCGTCAAGCCGTCCTTTTGCCGCGTACCCTGATAAGAGCCGAAGAAGAATAGTTTGTCCCGTCTGATCGGACCTCCGAGTGTGAAGCCGAATTGGTTTTGATCAAGGACCCCTCGCGGCTGACCGCTGGCATTGAGAAAAAAATCGTTGGCGTTCAAGGCAGAGTTGCGCAAAAACTCCCACGCATCACCATGGAAACCGTTCGTTCCGGATTTGGTGATTACGTCCACATTGGCGCCGGCGTTCCGGCCGTAAGCTGCGTCGTACATGGCCGTCTGCACCTTAAACTCCTGGATGGAGTCCGGGTTAGGCACGGGAACGCCGCCGCTCATATAGCTGGCACCCATCAGGTCGTTCACTCCGACGCCGTTCATCTGCGTGTTGTTGTCCGTGGTTGCAGCCCCGGAGACAGAATATCCACCGCGGGCCGCAGCCTGGCTTGTTGTGCCGCGACCGAGAGCTGAAGCATCATTGATATCGCCAGAGACGCCCGGCGACAGGCCGAGAATCTGCGTATAGTTGCGGCTCACCAGCGGCAAGTTCTCCATCATCCGTTCATCGGTGATACGCCCAAGCGTACTTGAGACAGTCTGCAACTGGGTGGTCCCGGAGGTGACGGAAACTGTTTGTCGCGCTGGCCCAACCCGCATCCGAACACTCAGCGTTGCCGTTTCGGTGACTTCGACCTGAATACCAGGATAAGCGGAAGTTTCGAATCCGCTCTTCGAAACCGTCACAGAATAGGTTCCCGGAGGTAACAAAGGCACAAGGTAGTCGCCGCGCGCGTCCGATTGCGCCATGCGTACTTTGCCGCTCGCCCAACTAGTGAGCTGAACTTTCGCCCCAGGAACCACGGCGCCGCTCGGGTCGGTTACCGTCCCGCTGAGCGCTCCTGTGTCCGCCGTTTGGGCCACAACGCGTCGCGCTCCCGGCAGCAAGACAGCGAGCATGAATCCGATCATCATCACGATTGCGGCTGCTCGCGCGTCCCGGTACGATCTTTCGCCACTTGTCACGTGCTACCTTGCCTCACACTTCACTCAAATTCGCCCTCAGCTGCAACCATTTCTTGCGAAAATTCTTGCGAAAAGTGGCGTAACGTGCGTCGGGCATTTGAAAATCGTGCAGACCGATGTTACGGCTCAGTGAATGCTTTCCAAGCCTGCAGGCCAGTTTCCGCGCAAAATACGGCGTCCTCAAGGCACAAATCAGTTTGCGATTATACCTGGCCCGCGCACGTAGATTGCTGCGGTCGCAATTTTTGGTGTACGATAGCCAGCCATGAGAACAATTTCGATATTTATTATTGCAATCTTCATGACGGCTGCTTCGGCAGCGGCACAGCAAACCCACAACCAATATGAGCCGGCGAACGGGCCGGGTGCTGGACAGAAGCTGCTCGCGAAGTTTGCAGGCAACTGGAGCGTCGTCGACACGTTCTACCCCGCGAAAGGCAGTCCGAGGGTGACTAAAGGTACGTGTAAGCAGTACATGGTGAAGGACGGGAAGTTTCTGGAGTCGGATTTCACCTTCTTCAATCCTGACGGCACGAAGGCCACCGGCACGGGAATTTCTGGCTTCGATCCGAGGACGAATCGCTTCACTACCGTGTGGTTCGACTCGCGCCGGACGCAGATGTCGATTCGCCAAAGCGACGGCACGTTCGACGGCAAGAACATCGTGCTATACGCCACTCCCATCGATATTGAGGTTCCCGGGCGCAAAACCGTCGCCCGCGGGCACCTTGAGGACAACGGCCGCGTTCTGGTCTACAACCATTACTTGATCGATGCCTCAGGAAAAGAGCGGATGATGTTCCACATGGTGCTGACGCGGCAGTAGCCGCTGAATCGTCATTCTTTTCGTCCAACGCCCAAGACTCGTTTTCCCGGAGACGTGCCCGTGTCTCCTGATTTCGCATGGCTTGTGGCTTTACCTTGTCGCCGGCCTCCTGTATTGTACTCGCCATGAAAACCACTGATGCTTGTGCTCTCTACCGGTCATTCGCATGGTCGTCCGTTGTCTGCGCCATTCTCTTCCTAATCATCTCCTGCGTTGCGCGTCCGGCGTTCGCGCAGGCTCGCGGCGGCGAACAGGCTGCCAAGCCATCTGCCAAAGCGCCAGAAAACTCCGCCAATTCTTCCAAAGAAAACTCGGAAGCGAACGAACTGCCACCGCTGCCGCCCAACAAGAGCATCGAGCAGTCCATCGTGCTCAATGACCAGACGCTGCACTATACGGTCACGGTCGGTACCATAAACGCACGCGATCCCGACGGCAAGATTGCGGGCAAAGTCGTCTACACCAGCTACGTCGTGCCCGGAAAAGATCGCCCAGTCACGTTCGCGTTCAACGGTGGTCCCGGCGCATCATCGGTGTTCCTTAACTTCGGCGCGATCGGCCCCAAGCATCTGGAGGGCATCGGCAACAAAGATGACAGCGCGTCGGGCCGCATCGTGATGAGCGACAACCAGGGGACGTGGCTGGACTTCACGGATCTCGTCTTCATCGACCCCATCGGCACGGGTTTCAGCCGCTCTCTTGTCCCGATGGCGGACACAAAGAAGCTCTTCTACAGCACGGTTCCGGATATTGAGTATCTCTCGACGACGGTCTACAAGTGGCTTGTCCAGAATGACCGCATGACCTCGCCCAAATACATCATTGGCGAGAGCTATGGAGGGTTCCGCGGCCCACGCCTGACTTATTATCTGCAATCGCAGCTAGGCGTCGGCATCAACGGCCTCATTCTGGTGTCGCCCTACCTGAATCCTTCCGACGAATCTAACGGGTATATCTACTCTCCCATTCCGTGGATGGTGACGCTGCCGCCGATTGTCGCCGCGCATCTTGAGCGCGAGGGCAAGCTGACGCCGGAAGCCATGCAATCGGTGATCGCCTATGATGAAGGTCCTTACGCCACCGCGCTTATCGCGGGCAACGCCGATTCCGCTTCGCAGCAGGCGATGATCGAAAAAGTTACAGAGATGACGGGCCTTGACCCGACGTTCGTCAAGCAATCGGGCGGTCGCTTGGAGACGGGCGCGTATCTGCGCGAAGTCGCGCGCGAGCAAGGGAAGATCGGCTCTGTCTACGACTCGAATGTGACCATGCTGGATCCGTTCCCGTGGGCGCCCGAGCAGCGCGCGAGTGATCCCATCCTCGCGGCGATCATGGCGCCCACAACAGAGGCTATGGTCGACTTCGTCACCAACGTCGTCGGGTGGAAGACGGATGCGCCTTATCACACGCTCTCATTCGAAGTGGCGGGAAGTTGGAGTCGTGATGAGAACCTGCAAAGCGGCTCAGTCACGCAGCTTCGTCAAGCCGTCGCCGCCGATCCCGGTCTCAAGGTGTTCATCGGTCACGGATGGAACGATCTGTCCTGCCCATTCATGGGATCGGTACTGAGCGTCAATCAGATGCCGGATGCACTGCGCAACCGCATCACCATCCATGAATATCCGGGCGGACACATGTTCTACACGCGGAAGGACAGCCGCATCGCCTTTCGCAAGGCTGCGAAGGCGGATCTCTTCAGCACGCAATAAATTACTCAACTCGTTTAACGACGCGTAACGCTGGTATTATAATCGGCATACTCGCGCCTATGCTGGGGCGAAAAGTGAGCCCGGCCCACGTGGAATGCTTTGCGCGTTCCTATCTAATACCTTCTCGCGTTTGACGCGCCTCACCGTCGCGACTATATTCACTGTTTCACGTCTAAATCGACCATGAACCAGCGCCTCATCGCCGATCTCGAGCATCTCCTGACCCGCGAACACGTCCTCAGCCGCCCCGAAGACCTGCTCCTTTACGAATACGACGGCTCCGTCGAAGTCGCTCGCCCGAACTGCATCGTTTTTCCGCGCGACGCTTCTGACGTCGTCCGCATCGTCGAAATCGCCAATCACCATGACGTGCCCCTCGTCGGGCGCGGTGCGGGCACGGGCCTTTCCGGCGGCGCACTCGCTCGCAATGGCGGCATCATCGTTTCTTTCGCGCGCATGAATCGCATTCTCGAAGTCGACATCGAAAATCAGCTCGCGGTCGTCCAGCCCGGCGTTGTTAATTCCGATTTGTCTGCTG
>JASHRN010000173.1 GCA_030037335.1 Candidatus Acidiferrales bacterium
CCGAATCATCTTCCGCTGGGGCTGCAGCACCAGCGGCGTCCGTGGATTCTCCTTTGTCCTCATCCTCGCGCGATGCCGAATAAGCCGCGAGATAGCCGTCGAATTTCATCACCGAGCCGCTCGCGCGGAACGTGTAATCTCCGGCGGCGATGTCGATCGTGGTCTGGTCGAAAACCGCGGGAACCATCTGCGAAGCCACGAACCGCTGCCAGATCAGCTGGTACAGCTTGAACATATCTTCATCCAAGAAGCGTTTCACTTCTTCCGGCGTACGTGTCACGTCCGTGGGCCGGACGGCTTCGTGCGCTTCCTGCGCCTGTTTCTTGGATTTGAAGAAATTCGGCTTCTCCGGCAGATAATTTGCGCCATAACTGGAACCCACAAATTCGCGCACCTGCGCAATCGCATCGCTCGACACGTTGACGGAATCGGTTCGCATATACGTGATCAGCGCAACCGAACCCTCATCTCCCAGATCGACGCCTTCGTACAGGCGTTGCGCGAGCGTCATCGTCCGCTTGGCGGAGAAGCGCAGGCGATTATAAGAGGCCTGCTGGAGCTTGGAAGTCGTGAACGGCGGAGGCGCCCAGCGGCGCTTTTCTTTCTGCGTGACGCTCGAAACCTGCCACGAGGCTCGCTCGACGGAATCGACGATCTCCTTGGCCTTTTCTTCGTTGGGTACCTCAATTTCTTCGCCCTTATAGCGCCACAATTTCGCCTCAAAGGCGGGCGGTTCGGCACCGGCGAGCAGTGCATGAATCGTCCAGTATTCCTTGGGATTGAACGCACGGATTTCACGTTCTCTGTCGACAATCAGTCGCAGTGCGACTGTCTGGACGCGACCGGCCGAGAGACCGCGGCGTACCTTGTCCCAGAGAAGCGGTGAGATTTTGTAGCCCACCAGGCGGTCGAGCACGCGGCGGGCTTGTTGGGCATCGACAAGATTCGTGTTCAGCGTGCCGGCGTGTTCAAACGAAGCCTTAATTGCTTTTGGCGTGATTTCGTGGAACATCACGCGGAACACTTTTCGGCGATCTACTTTGTTGTGCTTGGATCTTATCTTTTTAGCTTCTGGCTTCTTGGCTTTCTTTGCCGCCTTGCCGTTGCCATTTGTATTTTCTTCAGGCTCGACGGCAATTTCCGTTCCGGTCAGGAATTCAACCAGATGCGCGCCAATCGCTTCGCCCTCGCGATCCGGGTCGGTCGCAACATAGATTGCATCCGCTTCCTTGCCCAGTTTTTTCAATTCATTGAGAATTTTCGATTTTCCGGGGATGACCGTATAGGTCGGCTCGAAATCCTTCTCTACGGCTATGCCCAATTCCTTTTTGGGCAGATCCTTCACGTGGCCGTACGAAGCGCGTACAGCGTAGTTGCGTCCTAAATATTTATTGATCGTTTTCGCCTTGGCCGGCGATTCCACGATCACCAAAGAACGAGCCATATTCTTGAGATCTTCTTTCCGCTGCCTCGCGGTTTTACAGCATCACTTTCAAAAACTGCTTTCCCGGCAGCTGTTGCACAAGACCTTTCATTTCCAATTCAAAGAGCGCCGAAAGCACTTCCGAAGAGTTCATCTTCGACTCTTCAACAAGTTGATCCACGTGCTTCGACGCATCTACGGCCAATAGTACGTAAAGCGTCTTTTCCGCTGGCGTGAGACCGCCTTCAACAAGCGATGCCCGCTTGTCGCCGTTCGTTGTCTCCACCGGCAGCAGCTCGGCGCGAACCGATGTCGGCAACTCCTCCACAACGTCTTCCCAGCTGGCCACCAGCTTCGCCCCTTGCTTAATCAACTGGTGTGGCCCAAAGCTTGCTGGCTGAGTCGCGTTCCCCGGCACCGCAAAGACCTCACGTCCCGAGTCCATGGCCAGCCTGGCCGTAATCAACGAGCCTGAATACTGTGCTCCCTCCACCACTACCACTCCGCGCGCCATTCCCGCAATAATTCTGTTCCGTATCGGGAAATTCTGCGGCGCTGGAAACGTTCCCAAAGGGAACTCCGATATAATCGCCCCGCGCTCCTCGATTTCAGCAAAAATCTTTCGGTTCTCTTTCGGATAAATAACGTCTACTCCGCAGCCCAGCACTCCCACCGTGACCCCTTGCACTGAACCCAAAGCTCCTTTGTGCGCGGTCGCGTCGATTCCGCGTGCCAGTCCGCTCACAATGACTAAACCTCGCGCCGCCAAATCGCGCGCGAGCCTCTCTGCCATTTGATTCCCATACGGCGTGGGGCGTCGCGTGCCAACAATCGCAATCGAGTGGCGATTCAGAAGCTCTGCATTTCCTTTGACATACAAAAGCGGCGGCGGATCATAGATCTCGCGCAGCACCTGGGGATACAAGGGTTCGTCCCACGTGAGCAGCCGGCATTTTGCTGCCTCGGCTTGGGCAAGTTGCTTTGCCGCCGCGCTCATTGACTGGCGCGAAACGATAGCCTGAGCCACCGCTACGGGGATCTGCTGCGCCTCCAGAGCCGTCAGCGAAGCATGGAAGATCGCCTCTGGATTCCCAAATTCACGAAGCAGCTTGCCAGTAAGACGCGCACCCAAGCCGGGCGTCAGCGCCAGCGCCAGCCATTCCAAGTATTGGTCTGGACCCATTGGCCGTGATTATCCGCGGGTGAGGGTACGCAGGCTGCGGCGCTGTTGTCAAGTCGGGAACTGACAATTATGGTAACAGAATTATTCCCAGCCGTCATCTCCAATGGGATCGCCTGCGGGAGGCTCCGGTGGGTGCAGTAAATGAACCGTTGCCGGATTTTTCTCAAAAGCATCGATTTCGTGCGCTGCATAGAAGAGCTCCGCTTGTCGGCTGTCGCTCGATGACATCTGAAGCTGGCCTTCCATCCACTTTTTCAGCTGATCGAGCTTCAGCAGCGCAATCGCGCGCGTTTGCGGCGCCGCGTCGGCATCAGCGGCCAGAGTAATCAAATGGTCGAGCACAACCGCATTCACACTTTGCTGGATCTCTCCGTCATAGCCGCTTTCCTGCGGTTTCTTCCACGTGGCGTTCAGAACATCGTCGACAAGCTCGCTAAACCCGGGATAGCTCGCGTCACGGGCATGGTATTCGATCATGCGTTGGTCGCGATTTGGCTCGAACAGCAGACTCGAGATGATTTCCGCCGCCGCTTCTGCGGGAGCCAGTGAATCGAATGCCGGCGACGTGCGCCGCGCAAAATTCTCGTCGGAAGCCGGATACTCTGGCGGACGCGGCGGGATCTGTTTCAACAGTGATTCAGGAAGCGCGAGCACTGATGGCTGTAGGGTGTCCAAAACAGCTGCGATTGCGGCGCGCTGCTCATCGCCGGGGACGATCTCCGGCCCTCCCTGCTCGCCGCCGCGCACATCGAACGAATAATTCAAGCCTCCGATCATCTTCGAGACCGCGCTCACCTGATAGCGGTGATAGAGATAAATCGGCACAAGGACGTCTTCCAGAGTCGCCATCGGCGCATCCGGCCGGATCACGTCCTGCGAAAATCGCTTCAGCGCAGCGGCGCGCACGGCCATTACTTGCTTCAACCCATCCAGATCATTGCTTCCTACGTCCCAGAGATGCGCAACCGGACTCGCGGAACCGAGCGGCCTCGCATCCTGATCGGTCAGATAGAGTTGGCCGTTAGAAAAAGCATCGTCCAGAATTTTATCGAGCGCCCGTCGCTCATTCGTGCCGTCTGGAAATTGGCGATAACCATAGTTGATTGCGACCTTGTCCCACGCGCCAATCCCGGTTGCGTATGCGTCAGAAACATCCGGCGCTCCATCCGCGCCAATTGTGACCAGCGGCGCGGGATAGTCCATCACCGAACTGCGGTTCACGATGCTACCCGCAAAATTGTGCATCAATCCTAACGTGTGGCCGGTCTCGTGCGCGGCCAACTGGCGGATGCGCGCGAGCGCCATTTCGTTCGCTTTGCGCAACACACTCGGATCGTTTCCAAATGGATCCAGCAGCCCTCGCGCAATCAGAAACGCCTGCCTCACGCGCAGCGCGTCCAGATTTACGTGCCCATTGATGATTTCGCCGGTTCGCGGATCCGCAATCGCCGAGCCATACGACCATCCACGCGTGAATCGCGGCACCCACTCAATCACGTTGTAGCGAACATCCATCGGATCTACGCCTTCGGGCAGCAGCCTCACCTGAAATGCATCCTTGAAGCCTGCCGCCGTGAAAGCCTGATTCCACCAGCTTGCTCCCTCCATGAGCGCGGAGCGCAGAGGCTCCGGTACCGCCCGATCTACATAATAAACAAGCGGCTTGACGGGCTCACTGAGCGCTGCCGACGGATCTTTCTTTTCGAGACGCCAGTGGACGATATAGCGCTTGTGGATCGACTCATCCACCGGAGTTGCGAAGTCCATGTACTGCATCGCGAAAAATCCCGAGCGCGGGTCGTATTCGCGCATGTGAAATCCCGGCGGAGGAGCTTGAACGAAAGAATGATGTGTATGCACGGTGATGGACGTCGGATCGGGAGTCACTTCGCGCACCCAAAGGCCCGGATTTTCTCCTGTGAACGTCAGCGTCGCTTCCACGTCGGAGTTTTTGGGGAAGTTCTTCGTGCGCGGCAAATAGATGGCGCAGCGCGTAGGATCCAGATGATACGTCCCCTGATGCGTCGCCTGCAATTTCGTGGCGATATTGTGCGAGTCGCGCAGGAAAAAACTGGTCGCGTCGACCAGCACCGTGTCGCCATCCTCAGCGGTAACGTCAAATCCCCACAGCACCGATTGCGCGAATGCCTGCTTCACCGCTTCTTGCTGGATGGGATCATCCGTTACCGCGCGAAAGCGCTCATTCTCCGCAACCAGCAGGACGCGAGGGCCGCTGCGCTCGAAGTGCACCACCTGCACTTCTCCCGGTTGCCCGCGATCCAGGCCAATGTCATTGGAGCCCACACCATAGGGCAGAGATTCCACGTAGAGAAATTCCGTGTTCCATTTGTCAATTTGCAGCCAGATTTTTCCTTCGCGCGCATCCCAGTAATACGTAAAGAATCCGGGCATCTTCTCCATACTCGCGGTTTTCTGGACAATGCTCGGCGACGGCTTTTCGTCGGCTCTTGCTGCTGAAAGATTCGAGAATGGAATGAGCGAGATCGACAAAATGGCTAAAAAGATTCCGAGCGAGTGCTTCATAGATGCCTCCTGATAAATGTCCGGCTGTTTATACCAGAATCAGCGCGCTCGCGATTAGCTTTGTTCATTTTCTTTGGATTCGGTTATAGTTCTGCGCAAGAAGCGGGTCCGCCGGCTCTTGGTTGTTGATTTGTGCAAGGAGGCATCTTTCGCATGCCCCAGGTTGAAGCGAGTCGCGTCAAGCTCTCGATCGTCGTCTACGTGCTTGTGACCTTTGCGTTCAGCGCCGTTTTCTACCGTCTGATCATCCACAATGGCTCGCTCGGCGCGCATGGGGGGCTTTTTGTTCTCGCGCTGATGTGGTGCCCGGGTGCTGCCGGAATCCTTACGCGACTGCTCTTCCAGGGAAATTTGCGCGGTCACGGCTGGGGTTGGGGCAAAACGAAATATCAATTCGCCAGCTACTGGATTCCTCTTGCATACGCCGCAATCGTCTATGTCCCGTTGTGGATTTTCGCCTTCTCGAACTTCCACAGACCCGCCGTCGCCACCTTCACTGAGCGATTGCTGCATCACACGCCGGGCACGTCATCCTCTGTCGTCACTTATTTTCTTTTCATCGCGACCGTCGGCATGGCGGGCTCTTGCATCTCCGCTCTCGGCGAAGAACTCGGCTGGCGTGGATTCCTCGTCCCTCAATTGGCTAAAGTCATGCCCTTTGGCGGCGTGGCTCTGACGAGTGGCGTGATCTGGTCGCTCTGGCACTATCCGTTGATTTTGTTCGCCAATTACCACAGTGCAGGGCCTGCATGGTACTCGCTCATGTGCTTCACCGTCATGGTGATTGGCATCAGCTTCCTTTTTGCGTGGATGCGTCTTAAGAGTGGCAGCGTTTGGACGGGCATGTTCCTGCACGCGAGCCATAATATTTTCATTCAGTCCTTTTTCGATCCGCTCACGCGTCCGTCGCTGGCGACAAAATACCTCACCACGGAATTTGGCGCTGGCCTGGCAATTATGGCGATCATCCTTGCCGTGATTTTTTACGAAAAGCGCGGCGAGCTTCCGCAGACTTCAGTGACGCAAGGGACAGCATCATCTGCCGCTCAGTTGAACGTCGCGTGAAATTGCAAGAGTGAACTGCGATTCGCTCCGGTTAGCGGTCGAACATCGAATAAATAATCTTGCCATCGCGAAAAACGTAGCTGACGTGCGTCAGCGCACGAATATCCCGCGACGGATCACCTTGCACGACCACGAGATCCGCGTTCATGCCTGCTTTCACTTCTCCTCGAATGGACGATTCGCCAAATCGCCGGGCCGGTGCCGTGGTCAGCGACTCCAAAATGTGCGGAAAATCCATCCCTGCGCGCTGCATCAGCCGGTATTCGTCCGTCGGGTCGTAGTCGGTCAGGAATCCGACATCGGTGCCGAAAAGAATGGTCCCATGAAGCTGCGAATAGTCCTGCACCTCTCGCAGTATATCGGCGATATTTGAATCATCTTTGAACAGTTTTAGCGTCGGAATCAGCCACATTCCCTTGCTTTTCATTTGCTTTAGATAAGAGCGATTCCATCCGCTGGTTTCTTCCACCGAATGCGCCAAAACGTCCACGCCTGCCTGGAGAGCAATTTGGAATCCTGCGACATCCGACGGATGTGCAAACACAAGCTTGCCTTTTTTATGCGCTTCATCCACCGCCGCCCGCGCCACATCCAGCGGCATCGTGACCACCTGACCTCGCGCAACCCACGATCCTGTGAACAGCTTGATTACGTCCGCGCCCTGCGCTACGTGCTCGTCCACTTCTCTCACCGCTTCGGCAGGCGTTGTCGGCTGCGGTAGCTGCTTGACGATCTCCGGCGGAAGCGAACTCTTGACGTAATAAGGCACTCCATTGGGCGGATATAAAGGAGAGCCCGCCGTCAGAATTCGCGGACCGGCCACCTCTCCCGAATCGATGCGCTCGCGCAGCGCTTCTGTGTTCTGTAGATACGAGCCCAAATCAACCACGCTGGTAAACCCATAACGCGTGAACATGTTTCTCAATTGGCTTGTGAGCTGATCCACTGGCAATTTCCCTGCATCATTCCATTTCGGCTCGGAGAAGTGGACATGGCTGTTCTGAAATCCCGCCATAATCGTCATGCCTCTGCAATCGAGGATGCCCAGACCCTCCGGAATGGGAACTTGCGCTCGGGTTCCCGCCGCCGCAATTTTTCCGTCGCGGATGACAACGACGCCATCGCCAATAGGACCCTGAAACGGCGAAACATAGATTCTCGCACCCAGCAAGACGATTGGCGGGGCGCCGCCTGCATTCTGACGTCCGGTAAACGTAGCGTGGCTGTTTGAAAAGAGGGTGGAGCAAGCCAACAGGGTAACAGCAGAGGCAGCGAGCCACACCTGACGCTTCACGAAGCCTTCACCTCAACCGCAACTGGGATGCAGATGACGATTTATATCGTTGCAACCGATTGGATTCTGTGACGCGACCGCCAGCATCTTACGATGCGGCCCGTTGTCGTTTCAACGGATTCGCCTGTGCTATATTGGAGATTCTGATTGGCCCTGCTGCCGATGAGCAAACTGCGCATTTCCATCGTCGAGTACCTCAATACCGCTCCACTCGTATGGGGTTTTACCGAAGGTCCGCTTTCTGGAAAGTACGATCTTTCCTTCGCGCTTCCGTCCAAATGCGCCGATGCCCTGCGGGCCGGCGAAGTGGATGTTGCCATCATCCCTGCAATCGAATATCAGCGAATCGAAGACCTCGTGGCTCTGCCCGGCATGGCCGTCGCGGCCAAAGGCGAAGTTCGCAGCATCCTGCTAATTTCCAAGAAGCCGATTGAAAACGTGAGAAGCATCGCTCTCGACACAAGTTCGCGCAGTTCTGCGGCTCTCGTGCGCGTGCTTGCTGCAGAAAGCTGGCACATTCGTCCAGAATTTATTGATGCTGATCCTGATCCTCCCGCGATGCTGGCCCGCGCAGATGCTGCGCTCGTGATTGGCGACCCTGCGCTGCGCATCTCCGTGAAGATGGATTATCTCTTCGGGAAAAAGCCCAAAGAAGGCGCCTGCTGCGAAGGCGATTCGAGCGAACTGCCCGTCCCTGGCTATCCCGCGCTTTTTGTTTACGACGTCGCTTATCAGTGGCGTGAGATGACCGGAAAACCCTGCGTGCTCGCGATTTGGGCCGGACGGCAGGAAAAAATCACTCCGAGCATAGTTGCGGACTTCCAAGCATCGCGGAGATTTGGATTGGAGCGTATCAGCGATATTGCCGAAGCTGCATCCGTCAAGCTCGATCTGCCGCCACAGACCCTCGAAACCTACCTTCGCGAAAACATCGACTTTTCTCTCGATGATGAAAACCTCGCCGGATTGAATCTTTACTTTGAAAAATGCGCGCGAGCTGGGATTATTCGCCGCAATCATCCCCTGCAATTCGCGTCGGCTTCGACCGGCGCTGCGTCGCGTCAGGGTGCCTGATTCGTGGCTGACTCGGCGAATGGAACAAAGCTTGGCACTCTGCGCATTTTACGCCGTTATCTATTCAAGAGCATGGCCGGCGAAGATCTCAACGAGGTCTTCGTCACATTCTCCGGGCTTGTGGGAGATCGCGCCTATGCTTTTGTGGATCGCAACAAGCACTCAAATTTTCCATGGATGACCGCTCGCGAGCGCCACGAAATGCTGCTCTTCAGGCCGCGTTACCTGGAAGCACCTGATCCTGCGAACGAGCATCCTTCCGCGTCATCTTTCAAGGCCGAAGTGCTGTCCCCTGAAGGCGAAAAGCTCTCTCCTTCCGATTCTTGCTTCACTGCTTACTTCGAAAAGCGATTCGGCCACGAACTCGAACTGCGCTTCTCGGAGCGTGCTATGCAGGACGCTTGCCCTGTATCTCTGCTCGGCCTTCCCACAGTGAGGGCTCTTAGCGATGAGGCAGGAATTCCGCTCGAGCACACGCGCTTCCGGGCTAATTTCTATATCGACTGGGAAAACGAAAAGCCTTATTACGAAGACGAACTCGTCGGCTCAAGCCTTCGGATCGGAGAAAAGTTTATCTTTACGGTCGTGGAAAATAATATGCGCTGCGCGATAATCACGTTGGATCCGGCAACCGCGCAGGCATCTCCGGAAGTGGGGAAGCTCGTCGCGCGAAATCACGGCAACTGCTTCGGAGTTTACGGCTCAGTGCTCCAGGAAGGCATAGTTCGCCAGGGCGATCCCGTTTTCGCCTTTAATGGAACAAAGGTAAAATAGAGCCATGGGCATTACGCAGCAGGAAGCGCTCGATCTTTTCAACTCCGACGACCTCATCGGCATCGGCATGGCCGCGAACGAAGTTCGCCGGAAGAAAACAGATCCTCGTGTCGCCACCTATCAGATCGACCGCAACATCAATTACACGAATTTTTGCACTGAGTACTGCTCGTTCTGCGCTTTTTACCGGCCACTAGGCTCCAAAGAGGGCTACATCCTCTCTTTCGAGGAAATTTACAAAAAAATCGAAGAAATGCTCGAACTCGGCGGCACAGGAGTGCTCATGCAGGGCGGCTTGCATCCCGACCTGCATATCGACTATTACGAGAAGCTCCTCTCCTCCATTCGGGAACGATATCCGCAGGTGCATTTGCATTGTTTTTCCGCGCCGGAGATCATCTGCATCGCGGAAGTTTCCCATCTTTCGATACGCGACACCATTGCGCGCCTCGCGGAAGCTGGCCTGGTTTCTATCCCGGGCGGCGGCGCGGAAATTCTCGATGATGAGATTCGCCATCGCATTTCCCGCCTGAAATGCACAGCCGACGAATGGGAAGATGTTCACCGCACGGCGCACTCCCTCGGTATGCGCACGACGGCTACCATGATGTTCGGATGTGGCGAAGAGTATCGCCATCGCGTGAACCACTTCGAGCGCTTGCGCCGCATTCAGGAAGATACCGGTGGCTTCACTTCATTTATTCCTTGGATGTTTGCGCCGGACAATACGCCGCTGGGCAAAAGAATTCCCGAAGCGACTGCTGTCGAATATCTGAAAACGCTTGCCATCAGCCGCCTTTACCTCGACAACATCGACCATATTCAATCGAGCTGGCTCACTCCCGGAATCAAAGTTTGTCAGGTGGGCTTGCAGTTCGGCGCCGATGACGTCGGCAGCATTTTGATCGAGGAAAACGTGGTCTACGCGGCTGGTGTTCGTAACCGCACCAATGAAGCCGAACTGCGCCGTATGATTTCCGATGCGGGCTACATCCCGGCTCAGCGCGATACGCTTTACCGCGCTTATTTCCTGAAGTAAGGTCGCTTCGAAGAAATAGCTTACGCCGGCGGGCGGCCTACGTGTTTTTTGAAATCCGCACTTCCAATTCGACGTTAGTTTCTTCTGGAATTTCCAGTGGCTTTACGGGAACGAAAACGCCGCCACGATATCGGGCACGAACACGCAACAGCGGAGCGGTTCTTGCCGCGCTTTCCCGCACAGGTTGCGCGGAAGTTTTTGCTCCAGCGCCATCGAGCGCCGCATTGGCGAGCAGATCCGCATCGCCATTCTGCTCGCGCGGGACATATTCAATCACGAAATACTCCAGCCCTCGCGCCAGTTTCTGTGCACGCTCATGAAGCGGCTTCAGGTCCTCGTTTTTCACCCTGTATCGGCCCTGCATTTGCCGCACCAGAAGCTCCGAATCGCTTCGCACTCGCAACGCGCGAATTCCATTGGCGCTCGCATAATCAAGCGCAGCTATTAACGCGTGATACTCCGCGATGTTGTTTGTCTTGCGCCCAATGCATTTCGAAATACCCGCAATTTGTTTGCCGTCGACTCCCCGCACGATCACCGCATATGCCGCCGGGCCCGGATTCCCGCGCGAAGCGCCGTCAATGTTTGCGATCACGACGCCAGCCGGCGGCGCGGCATGCGATTCATCGAATAATCGAGCACTCAGCGGTGGAAAACTTCTCTCGGTAGGTTTCATCGATTACAGAAGAAGTAGCCAGAAAAATCGGAAGCACTGAGAGCGCGGCACAGAATCACCCTTCCCCATTCTGGGACGCCGATGCTTGTTTCGCAGTCTCCGCTCCGGCAGGCGGTTCGATATAGTAAAGAATTCGCGTGCACAACTCGCAGTGATAAAGCTCAGAAGTGTCTTCGCGCCTCAAAATCTGGAACACATGCGGCCGGATCCGCGCGCCGCACGCCGAACACGCCTCTCCGCGAACCTCCGCGATCGCTGTTCCGCCGTGCTTCTTGGCGATTCGCTGGTAATGGTCAAGCAAATCCTCGGGGATTGATTTCACCACATTGGCGCGCTCGGCCTCCAATTCGCCAAGCTCCTTGTCGGCCGCCGCCTTTTCGCTCTCAATTTCTTTGCGCTCTGCCCCGATTTGCTCCTCGGCCTGTTTGAAGCTTTTCTCCGCAGCCTTCACCTGCCGGTCATATTGCTCCCCGGAAACCATTTGCTCCAGCAGCCGGTCTTCCGCCTTGGCAATTTCCGCTTCCGCCATTTCCACTTCATGTTGCAGCGCCTTGTACGCCTCGTTTGTCTTCACTTGGAAGGCCTGGTCTTTGTATTTCCGAACCTTTTCTTTCCACTGCTCCACGTCCAGCTCGTAACGTTTGCGATCCTTGAGAGTGGTCGAATGCGATTGCCTGCTTTGCTCAAGTACGGCGCGGCTCGCTTCAAGACGCTGATTCAGTTCCGCTATTCGCTTTGGGAATACAGAAAGGCGCGCACGAACGCCGCCCCGTCGCGTATCCACGTCTTGCAGTTCAAGGAGCTCTCTGAGAATTTCTTTCACCGGTAGTCAATTCTAGCATACGCGCGAGCGCGCCGCCGGTTCAGAGGTTTTTATTGAAGAAAGCAATTGTGTGTCGCCACGCATCTTCTTGTGCATGTGCATCTGCGACGGCGTTTCCGCCTAGCAGGATTGGATATTTTACGCCGCGTGAACGCAAAATTCTCGCCGTTGTCGGCATCGAAGGATACCGCAGCGAATGCCCTGCCTTCGGATAATTCAGATGCTCCACATCATAGGCAAACGAGCACGATTTCAGGCGCTTGACGATCATCTTGCTCATTTGCGAGGATGGCCAAACCTTGTCATCGCCGCCGGAGATCAGCAGAATCGGCCCCCGCGTTTGCTCCACTGGAATCGCCGCCACCTTTACAGCTTGGCGATTTCGCAATGCGCGTCGAAACAGGTTGCAGAACTTCACGGGTTGCCGAAGCAAGCCCACGGGAATCGCCGAGCGTGCAATGAACCCGCGCAGCGGAAGAGGTGCAGACGGAATCACTTCGTCTTTCCACGTCCAGCACGGTATCGCCTGGCGGGTTTCTTTATCGAAGCCTCCAGAACTCCATGCAACCGCGCTCGGCGCATACGCCGCTACCGCGCGGATCTGAGGAAAATGCGAACCAAGCAGCAGTGCCAATTCCGCTCCCCGCGAAATTCCCAGCACGCCGATCGCGCCCGCGTCAATTTCCTCTTGCGCTCCAAGCCACTCCATGGCGCCTGCAAAATATTCCAACGGAACTCGGTGCAGCCATTGCGGCAGGGGCGGAATTCCAAAATACGCGAGTGCGAGCGTCGCGAATCCGCGGCGCGATAGCAACGCCGCCTTATCTAAATCGTACCCTCCGCCGGAGCCGCCTAAGACGATGATCACGGGCCGCCGGTCGCGCTCTTTCGGAATGTAAAGCGAGCCAACCACGCCGCCGGCGTCCAATTCGCGCATCTCTGTGTCCGGAGCCAGCCAGCGCCGCTCCAGCGTTGCCGAGGCAATTTGCGCGCCCTCCGCTCCGACCAGTACGCTCACGTCATCGGATGCGGCGCTGTTCTTGCAAAATGCGACCCTGCCGCCGCCATCTCCTTTCGCGTTCATCGACCAAAATAATCCCGTGCAATCGACGCCGCGATAGCTCCCGCCGATGGGCTCGTGCACGGACGTATCGACCTTCCCGTCCGTCGTCGCGACATAAACACCACTCGATTCCCACTCTCGCCCCGCATCATCCCGCACCATTGCCCGCAACGTGACCCTTGAGCGTGGTTGAACTCCGGCCATCCTCACAATGGTGGGTTCATCCACAAAAGCGGGATTCGGGATGATCTCCAGCTTGGGATTTTGCGAAATGACGGAATCAGCGTTGCTTATTGGTGTGGCCTCGTGCGTCTTTTTTGCCTTCTCGCTCGTATACAGAACAGACAGTATGATAAGCGAGTTTGCCAGCGCGATGGAGGAGTTGCCTTTGGCCCTCGATGCCGACGTTGCCCGGCTTCGACGCGGAGACCTCGATGCTCTCGCCACGCTCGTCCAACGCTATCAGCACCGCCTTTATCGCTATTTGCTGCGTTTGGTGCGGCAGCCAGCTGATGCGGACGACCTCTTTCAGCAGACTTGGCTTCGCGTCGCTTCGCAAATCCGCAGATTCGATGTTCGACGGAATTTCGACGCCTGGCTCTTCACCTTGGCTCGTAATCTTGCGATCGATCATCTGCGCCGTCTGCGCCCGGAGAGCCTCGATGAATACAACGAGGGCCAATCCGGTTACATGCCGGCGGCGCTGCGCGCCTCAAACCCATCTTCTGTTGAAACAATGATCGCGCGCGAACACTCGCGTTTTGTCTCTGCTGCTATGGACAATCTGCCCACGCTGTACCGCGAAGTGCTGGCCTTGCGATTTGAAGAGGAAATGAAGCTCGAAGAAATCGCTGAGGTAACCGGCGCACCTCTCTCGACCATTAAGAGCCGCTTGCGCCGCGGCCTTCTCAGTTTGCAAGAAACGCTCGACGCGCAGTTTCCTCGGGAGGAATGGAAGTGAGCAAAGAACCCATCAGGAATGAGCACGACAAATTCCGCGAACTTCTGCCTTTGGCTGCGGCGGAGGCTCTCGATAGCACCGAGGAAGCGCTGCTCATCGCGCATCTCAGTGATTGTTCAGATTGCGCTGCAGATTCAGAGCGCCTCCAGCAACTTACGGCGAATTTGCGCGGAATCCCAACTCCCCGGGCCCCCGGAGCCCTCGTGTCTCGAACCATTTTGTTGGCTCAGAATCGTCTTGTGGAAGAGTCTGCGCACCGCACCGAGCGCCGGATCATGGCGCTGGTACTTGTGTTGTCCTGGGCCTTCGTCGCCGTCAGTTGGCCTCTGGCTCAGCTCATCGCTCACGGTTGGCTCAGCGTATTCGGATTCGGATTCGCTCAGGCCTGGAAGAGCTTCGCTGTGTTCACTGGATTTTGCTGGATCGCGGGCGCCACGGGAGCGATTCTGCTCGCCGCGCGCCGCAGTCGCGAGGGGAGGATGGCATGAGCTTTACCCGAGAACTTCGCGTAATCCCGCGCATCGCTTGGATTGTTGCTTGGCTTGGTTGGGCGGGGTTCGCCGCCACACTATGGTTCGCGGCTATTCCCGACGACACCGGGCCCGGAGGCATGGTCAACTGGCCCTTGGCAGGTCGACTTGCATTCGCTTTGCTGCTTCCGCTGTTCCTTGTCGGCATTATCGCCGTTTGGGGATACATCTGTGGAGACGCGAAGCGCCGCGGCATGCGCCCGGTGATGTGGACGCTTCTGGCCATTTTTGTGCCGTACGCGATCGGCATAATTCTGTATTTCATTTTGCGGGATCCTCTTCCAACGGAGTGCCCTGCTTGCCATACACTGGTTCTGGCCAGATTCCCTTTTTGTCCTCATTGTGGCGCCAACGTCCGCGCCAGTTGTCCGCAATGCGGCAGAACACTTGAGCCGGGCTGGGTGAACTGCGGCTATTGTGGCACACGGCTCCCTGCTCACCAGCGCCCGTAGTTTTTAATTGCTTGTCAGCTTTGCGAATTCAGACTTCAGCCGGGCCAGGATTGTCCTCTTTGAATCTCAATTTGAGTCTGAGTGCGTGTCCTGCTGAGGATCCGGCAATTGCTCGAGCTGCATGTTCTGGTCAATCGAGAAGCTTGGACAGGATACCGACAATTTCCGTTGGCATCTCGCAATAATGCTGAACCCTTCGGAAGAAGTTCCCCAGGAATACGTATAGCCGTCCCGTGCTGGCCTTTGCGTTTTCAATGTCCCGCTGGAGTAAAGCTCATCCACCGAAGCATAGGTCCCGTGAGTCGCTTGATAAATCCGCTCCGCATTCGCAAACGATAGCAGGTCGCTCTTCACGCCGACAACCGATACCATCGTTTCCTTCGTCTCTGTTGTTTTGAGATTCGACGCGTAGAACCAATAGCCAACTGCCAGCGCAATAACAAGCACAAGCAAGCCCAATATCACTCGCATAAAGTTGCTCCGTCCTCAGGAAGAGAGAATTCCTAATTATCTCCCGTTCCCGCGCAACAGAGCCTTTTAGTTCTGCGAGATTTGCCTCATCGTTTACTAGAAACCATTTCAAAACCCAGCCTTGGCCTGGCCAAGCCCTTGATTCTGAGAGGGCTGAAGGGGGTTTTGAAACCAGTTCTACTGAACGAAGCGCATGGGCCGTTTTCTGCGGTTCCTCTCTGTGTCCGGTGCATCCCCGCACGGCTATTTGACATCGAATCTGCCGCCTCCTACGATAAGTTGCCCATCAAAGGATGCCCTGCTGGCAAGCTGACGGAGGGGAACGCTATGAAACCGATCTCGAGATTGTACTCCTTAATTGCCGCAGGAGCCGCTATGTTCCTGCTCGTTTCTTCGGCATCTGCTCAGCAGCGAAAGCCCGTTCCCCCAGCGCATCAACGCCCGATCGCGGAATCCTCCGTTCTTCCACCGCACCTAGCGATTCAAACTCGCGTCCTTCCAAACGGCCTCCATATCGTCATGGCCGAAGATCATCATGTTCCGGTCGTTAATCTGCAGGTCTGGTATCACGTCGGCTCAAAAGACGAAAAGACGGGGCACACTGGATTTGCCCATCTTTTCGAGCACCTGATGTTCAAAGGCTCCGCGCACGTCGGTCCCGATGAGCACTCGCGTATCATCGAGGCTATGGGCGGCTTCGATAACGCCTACACCAACGATGACGTCACCGTATTTTGGGAGACATTTCCCAGCAATTACCTCGATCGCGTCCTGTGGCTCGAAGCCGACCGTATGGGCAGCCTCAACGTCGACGAAAAGAACTTTACTTCAGAGCGCCAAGTCGTAGAAGAAGAGCACCGCTTGCGCGTGGACAATTCGCCGTACGGCCGCGTGCAGGAAGATCTTTACGCTGCCGCTTTTACCGTCCATCCTTACCACCACACCACCATCGGCAGCATGACTGATCTCGATAATGCCACGGTCGATGAAGTTCGCGCTTTTCACGACACGTACTATCGTCCGAATAACGCCACGCTCGTGATCGTCGGCGATTTCGAGCCAGTCCAGGCGATCGCGTGGGCCGAAAAATACTTCGGCGGAATTCCGCGCTCGCCGCAACCCATTCCGCGCGTCACCGTCAAAGAACCGCCGCAAACCGCCGAACGCACGGTCACAAAATCTTATCCGGGCGTGCCGCTTCCTGCTGTTGTCGAAGGCTACAAAATGCCCGCCCGTTTCTCCTCGGAATCCTATCCTCTTGATTTGGCTTCCAATATTCTGGCGGGCGGCGAAAGTAGTCTCCTGTATCAAACGCTGGTTTACAAAGAACAGATCGCCGTTGAATCCGTTGGCTTCGGCAACTTTACGGAGGACCCGAATTTGTTTTGGGTGATTGCCGTCATGAACGCAGGGCACACAGCAGAAGAAGGCGAAAAAGCTCTGGACACAGTACTTCAGGGCATGAAAACGCAGCCCGTTTCGGCGAAGGAGCTCGAAAAGGCCAAGAATCAGCAAATTTCCGATGCCATTCTCGGCCGCGAAACTGACCAGGAGAAAGCAGATGCTTTGGGTGAAGCCGCTGTGATCGGCAAAAATCCTGAGCTTGCCAATACGGAGCTCGCGCAATTCGAAGCTGTTACTGCCGCTGCCATTCAGCACGCTGCCGACGAATACTTCGTAACGCAGCACGAAACCGTTCTCTTTTACTTGCCGCAAGCGCAAGCCCAATCTGGCACTGGGAGTTCAAAATGACTGGCTCGGCCTCGCATCTCCGTCGCAGCGTCAAGAGCCAAACAGGCAAGCTCGCAACGCTGGCCTTTGCTGCTTTGTTTTTTGCTGCCCCGGCCCTCGCGCAATCCCAAACACAATCCGAGCAAGCCGATCAGCAGTCAATGCAAACTTCAGCCAGCCAAAATGAGCACGGCACCGGAATCGTTCCGTCTGGCGTGAAGCTGGTTGCGCAAATGCCTGCGCCAGAGACGCCTCGTCCTTTCCATTTCCCTCACGCCGAAACTCGCACGCTTCCGAACGGCTTGCGCATCTTCGTCGTCGCCGACCATCGTCAGCCCGCGGTTGCCGTCCGTTTGGTTC
This sequence comes from Candidatus Acidiferrales bacterium, assembly GCA_030037335.1. GTDB lineage: Bacteria > Acidobacteriota > Terriglobia > Acidiferrales > UBA7541 > DAHUXN01. The sequence continues at coordinate 17,464 of JASHRN010000173.1, forward strand.
TAACGTCCGCCGGAACCATTCGCGATCCGCAGAATATGCCCGGAATCGCTTCCATGACCGCCAGCATGCTCACGCAAGGGACGACGACGCGTTCTGCCCAGCAGTTTGCTGAAGCCATCGATTTTGTCGGCGGACATATCGATGCGTCCGCTTCTGACGATGACACCGACGCTTCCTTAACCGTAGTCTCGCGCGATCTTGATCTGGGATTGACGCTCCTCTCGGACGCTGTTCTTCATCCTGCCTTTTCTAACGAGGAGCTTGATCGCCAAAAACAGCAGGCCCTCTCGGGACTGCGCGTGGAATACAGCGACCCTTCTTATCTTGCCTCCGCCGCGTTTGACCGCACCGTCTTCGGCAATTCGCCTTACGGGATGCCGTCTGACGGCACGCCTGAAACAGTCGCCAAAATGACCCGCGACGACCTCGTCAAATTCCACGATTCCAATTACGCACCCAATGCCGCGCTGCTTGCTTTTGCCGGCGACGTCACACCCGAGCGCGCTTTCGCGCTGGCCGAGAAGTATTTCGGGTCATGGGAAAA
>JASHRN010000174.1 GCA_030037335.1 Candidatus Acidiferrales bacterium
TGCCATGGGCCGCGCCGCCACAAGCAAGCAGCCATAGAAATTCACCACGCGCGTCCGCGCTTGCGCCTGACACTCTCGTCCTGCCGATCCCTCTCGCCATTCAATCGCCACAGGGACCTGCGAATTCATTCGCGGCCCTCGGCGCTTTTCTCGCATGTTTCCTTCCAAGGACGGCACAGCGGATTTCATTTCTGGACTGGTCATGGCAAATTCCCCGGCTGCGAATTTAAGTTACAGACAATGAACAACTTATGCTAAGCCTGACCTGTGGAGATAATGCAACTGCGTAGATACTAGTACCCGGCTGCTCATCGGTCAATGGTACTCGTTTGGGATTCTTGCGTGAGCTCGGCCCATTCTGGGACGCAGTGGCCTGTAATCTAGGACAGGGGATGGAATCACTGAACTTCACGGCACGAAGGATATCGAGGTCAGATCGAGCAAACGCTAGTTTTCGGCCAACCGCTTGGCGTGCTGGACCAGCAAACCCTCTGCTTCCATCCGCTCCTGCTCCTCGCGGCTGACTTCGCGCTTATGGCCCTTGCGTCCGAGCCAACTCTGGAAGGAATCCATATACGTATAGAAAACCGGCGTCAGGTATAGCGTCACCACCTGCGCAAAAATCAGTCCGCCAACCACCGACAACCCCAGCGGCCGCCGCGCGTCGGCGCCTGCGCCCATCCCAAACGCAATCGGCACCGTGCCCATGATTGCCGCCATGGTCGTCATCATGATCGGCCGGAATCGAATCAAGCAGCCCTGTACCGCTGCTTCTGCCGGAGTGATATGGCCCGCTCTCTCCAACTCAATCGCAAAGTCCACCATCATGATCGCGTTTTTCTTCACAATGCCGATCAGCATGATGATGCCAACAAACCCGAACAGGTCCAGTTGCATATGGAACAGCATCAGCGTGCCCAGCGCGCCGAACGCCGCCGCCGGCAATCCCGACAAAATCGTGATCGGATGAATAAAGCTTTCATACAAAATTCCCAGCACGATATAGATAATCAGGATTGCCATGGCCAGCAGCATTCCCAGGCCGCTTAACGACTGTTGGAATGCCTGCGCCGTGCCCTGAAAGCTCGCATTTACTGTGAGCGGCAACGTGTCCGATGCGACCTTTTGAATTCGGTCCACCGCCTGTCCCAGCGAAATCCCCGGCGCCAGATCAAACGAAATTGTCACCGACGGCAACTGCCCCAGGTGATTCACCGTCAAGGGCCCCAGGCTCGAACTCAGACTCGAAACCGCGCTCAGCGGCACCAGTTGCCCGGTCGTAGACCGAATGTAGAGATATGACAGCATCTGCGGATCTTCCTGATACTGCGGTTCGAGCTCCATGATCACCCAATACTCATTCGTGGGCGCATAGATCGTCGAAATCCATCGCTGGCTGTACGCCGTGTCCAGAGCGTCCTCGACCTGCTCCGGACTCACGCCAAGCTCCAGTGCCTTGTCCCGATCGATATTAATATTCGCCTGCGGGCTCGCAATCTGCAAATCTGTTGTCACGTCGATCAGTTGCGGCAGCTTCTTCATCTTGTCGGCCATCAACTGCGCGTACTTGTAGAGCTGCTGCGTGTCTGGGCTTACCAGCGTGTATTGGTAAAGACTCTTCGTCAGTTGCCCGCCAATCCGTATCGAAGGCGGATTTTGCAGATACACGCGCAGTCCCGGAATGGTATTTAGCTTCGGCTCCATCTCCCGAATGATGTCGTCGATAGTCATGTGGTGTTCATAGATTGGCCGAATCTGTCTAACCAGCCAGCCCAGCGCCGCCACACGGCCGTACTTCTCATTCAACTTTTCCCACGTCGCGCTCCGCGTCCATGGCCGGTTGGGACGGCTCTTCAAATGATCGTAAAAGCGCCCGATGTTCAGTCCAGACGTGCTGCCTGTGTCCTGTATCGCCGAGAAAAATTCCAGCGTATTCGGATCGTCCAGCACAACCTGGTTCACCGCTTTCTGATGCGCTGCCATCGCGTCAAATGATATTCCCTGCAGCGCCTCGTCAAATCCCACGACTTCGTCTATGTCCTCTGCCGGCAAAAAACCCTTGGGAATCACGTAAAACTGCCACGCGGTCGCAAACAGAAGGATCACGCCCAGCGCCATCACGGCCACACGATGCCGCATCGAAAATCGCAGCGTCTTCTCGTATGCGCCGAGCGAGCTGTCGAACATCCGCTCCAGCTTGTTATACGTCCACCCATGCTCCCGCTCACCTGCATGCGGCTTCAGGAACCGGCTGCAAAGCATCGGGGTCATGGTCAGCGACACGGCACCGGAAACCAGAATCGCCGAAATAATCACCACCGCGAATTCGTGCAGCAAGCGGCCCAAAATTCCGGCCATGAAAAACACGGGCAGGAATACCGCGGCCAGCGAAAGCGTCATCGACACGATGGTGAAGCCGATCTCGCGCGAGCCTTCCAGCGACGCTTCCATCACCCCTGCACCGTTCTCCATGTGCCGGACGATGTTTTCAAGCATGACGATAGCGTCGTCGACGACGAAGCCCACCGATAGCGTCAGCGCCAGCAGCGATAAGTTGTCCAGCGTGTAGCCCAGCGCATACATCACTGCGAACGTCCCGATGATCGACATCGGCAGCGCCAGGCTCGGAATCACCGTCGCGGAAGCGTTTCGCAGGAACAGGAAAATCACCAGCACGACCAGAACAATCGCCAGGACCAGGCTGAACTTCACATCATTTACCGAATCGTTGATCGAAATCGACCGGTCGTACTCGATCGCCAGATGCATCGCCGGCGGCATGATCGCTCGGAAGCCCGGTAGCAGCTTCTTGATGTTGTTGGCGATTTCAATTGTGTTCGTCCCCGGCTGCTTTTGGATCGCCAGGATTACGCCTCGAACACCGTTGATCCAGTTCGCCAGCTTCGTGTCCTGAATGCTGTCGTAGACGTGCCCGATTTGGTCTAATCTCACGGGCGCGCCATTCCGATAGGCCACGATGATCTGCCCGTAGGGAGCGGCGCTCATCATTTGCCCATTGGCCTGCACCGTGAACGCCTTGTGCGCCCCATAAAGCGTTCCGGTTGGCATATTGATGTTCGCATTTTGAACCGCCTGGTCGACCTGATCGATGCCGATCTGCTCGCTGGCCATCGCCTTGGGATCAAGCTGAATCCGCACCGCGTACGGCGTCGAACCGTAAACCGAAACTTGCGCTACTCCGCTGACCATTGAGATCTGCTCGCCGAGCAACGTCTCCGCATATTGGTCCACTTCGGAAAGCGGCAGCGTCGCTGAAGTTGCTGCCAAGTCCAAAATCGGCTGATCGGCGGGATTCACTTTGCGGAACGTCGGCGGCGTGGGCATGTTCGGCGGCAACTGGTTCGCCGCCGCAGTAATTGCGGCTTGCACGTCCTCCGCGGCGCCGTCAATGTTGCGGCTGAGGTCGAATTGCAGCGTAATCGAAGTCGTTCCCAGCGTGCTGGTTGAGTTCATCGAATCCAGGCCGGGTATCGTCGTGAACTGCTTCTCGAGCGGCGTAGCGATGGAAGACGCCATCGTCTCGGGACTCGCGCCAGCAAGCGTCGCCGAAACCGTAATCGACGGGAAGTCAACGTTTGGCAAATCGCTGACCGCCAAGTCGCGATACGCGACGATGCCAAAAATCAGCACCGCCGCCATCACCAAGCATGTCATTATCGGACGTTTGATGAAGGTTTCCGCGATTTGCATCGTTTCCCCGTTCTTCTACAAACTTGTGACGATCCTCACTTTTGTGCCTGCAATCAGCCGCACTTGACCATCGGTAACCACTGTTTCTCCTGGTTTGATACCTTCTGTAATCACGGAAAAACCGTTTAGCGTGCGCCCCACCTTCACGGCTCGCACGGCCACAGTCATGTCCGGGTTGACCACGAAGAGATAATCGCCATTCTGTCCCGTCATCACCGCCTGGAACGGCACTATGATCGCATCCGCCTGTTCCGAGAGCTGCAACGTCACATTCACAAATTCCCCGGGCCACAATCGTAAATCCGAATTTGCAAATGTGCCGTTCAGTTGGATCGTACCCGTCGTCGCGTCCACCGTATTGTTCACGAAAGTCAGATAGCCCTTCTCGGGCGCTGAGTTATCCGACGGAACGGCTTGGATAGGAAGCCTTTCTCTTGCCATATATTTCTTGATTTCGCTCAAATATTGCTGCGGCACTGAAAAATTGATGTATAGCGGTGAAATCTGGTTGATCACTACCAGCACCGGAACATTGTCCGCCTGCACCACCGTTCCCGGATAAACGAGCTGGCTGCCGACCCGGCCGCTGATTGGCGCATAAATCGAACAAAACGAGACATTCAGCTTTGCCGCTTCCACCGATGCTTGGTCCGCTTCCACCGCCGCTTTGTCGGCTGCTGCTGTCGCAAGGTCCTCGTCCAACTGTTCTTTCGGCACCACGCCCGATTCATAGAGCTTCTGATATCGCCCTGCTTCTACTTCCGCCAGAGCCAGGTTCGCTTTGTCCTTCGCTAAATTCGCCTGTGCAAGCTGCAGCGCCGCCTGAAAAGGCCGATCGTCTAGGCTCACTAGCAGGTCTCCTTTTTTTACAAACTGACCCTGGGCGTAATGCACGGCGCTCACGATTCCTGCCACTTGGGACTCGATCGAAACCGTGGAATATGCCTGGCCGGTACCAATTGCGTTCAGCTGAACCGGCATCGATTTCTGTTCAACCTTGGCCACCATCACAGGAACCACTGGAATATCCGGCGGCGGTGCGGCGTGCCCGGTGCAGCCCGCCAAACCCAAAAGTGTCAGTGAAAGTCCAACCATCTTCCATCTCGAGAGTCGGCTCATTTTTCGATGACCTGGCTTCCGCTCCTTCTTTGTTGTTTCCCGCGATCCGCGAGCTTGCCGCCCACAAACCTGCAGCCCATCGTTTCTCTTTTTCGGGGATACTGCCAGATACCTGCAGGACTCCTCCGCCGGCCGCTCTAGGCTATGACCGGTAAGCTGCTTTGCTCCAATATTTATCTGACGTTCGCTCCGGCCATCTCGTTGCAGCGGCAGAACGCTTTTTTTGCGTTCGCCGCTCGCCGCCTTCGCGCGTCTGTGCTACGATTCGGGCTTGCGGTCGTGCGGGCGCATCTTGTGAATACCGTCGCTCGATTGCAGAACCGATTCATTCCTAACATCCTACAGGAGAAAGAAAGCGGATGGAAACCAGCCAGGCATCGCGAAACGGCAAGCCTTATCTTCTGCCGGAGAAATCACTCCAGTCCCTCGATGAGTACATCAATATTGGAGGGCTCCAGGCCCTAAAAAAGGCTTATTCCATGCCGCGCGAAGCGATCATCGCTGAAATAAAGAAATCCGGCTTGCGTGGCCGCGGCGGCGCTGGATTCCCAGTTGCTATCAAGTGGACCAGTATTTTCAGCGATCCGTGCGCCACAAAATACGTCGCTTGCAATGCCACGGAGGGCGAGCCGGGCACCTTCAAAGATCGTATGCTGATGCGCCGCAATCCCTATCAGCTTCTCGAAGGCGTCGCGATCGCTGCGTACGTGATGAAAGCGCAAAAGGGCTTCATCGCGATGAAGCACACTTTCGATGAAGCCATCGCCCGCACTGCTCAGGCCCACATGGAAATGACCGCGCGCAATGCGCTCGGCGATATTCCCATCGAATTCGTCTACGGCCCCGAGGATTATCTACTCGGCGAAGAAAAAGCCATGCTGGAGGTCATCGAAGGGCGCGAAGCCATGCCGCGCGAAATGGATTTTCCGCCCTATGTGCTTGGACTTTTTGCCGGCTATCCTTCATGCATCCCTGGACGAACAAATCCAACGCTTGTAAATAATTGCGAGACGATGTCCAGCGTCACGCACATTGTTCGCAATGGCGGCGATTGGTTCCGCTCGATGGGTACTGCCGACACGCCGGGTCACACGATTTTTACGCTTTCGGGAGACGTCCAGCGCGAGGGCTTGTACGAATTGCCTATGGGCACAACGATGCGCGAGCTTATCGAGAAGTGGGGCGGCGGATTGAAACCGGGCCGCAAGCTCAAAGCGATCTTTTCGGGGGTCGCCAGCGCCGGGCTCTATCCCGAGGCTATCGACACGCCACTCGACTTCGGCTCCATGCGCAACGCCGGCTCCGGCCTCGGCTCGGCGGGATTCATGGTTTACGACGATTCCAATTGCATGGTCCAGGTCGCCTATTGTTTTTCGAAATTCCTTTGGATCGAATCATGCGGCCAATGCCGCTCCTGCAAAGAAGGAACCTACGAAGCCACGCACCGCCTGGAAAAACTAATTGACGGCACAGGTGACGAAATTGACCTGGAAGCGATCTTCCATTCCTCGACGAACGCACCGCGCGGCAATCGCTGCTTCCTTCCCACGGAGCACTCGCTGATCATTCCCAGCATCGTGCGCACATTCGAATCGGAATTTGTGGCGCATTACCGCCGCGGCTGCCAGAACTGCCGCATCCCCGTCCTGCCCAAAATGCACGACTACGACGAAGCCAAGCACGAATTCCACTACACCCACGGACGCCTGACCCCTTAAGCTTGCTGCCGTTTTCTGCCCGCGGCGAGGTTGCCTGCTAGTAAACCCTCACAATAATTTCGTCGCATCGCCACATGCAGGCGAGCATCCTAATACCAGCGCTTTAGGCCCAATCCAATAAGCTAAGGAGCACGTGAAAATGAAATCGCTGGCCCTTCCCTGCGCTATTTTTGTTTTTGCGCTGGCCGCTTCAGCCAATCCGCGCATTTTCAAAGGCCAAATCATGGACAGCGAATGCGCCACCAATGCTCACTCTGCCACTCACTCACATACAGAGATGGCCGGATCAAAGGCAACATCACAAACCGCCAATGTACAATCCTGTGCGTCGAGCAGGGCGACAGCGTTTACATGTTCCTCGACCACAATGGGAAAACCGCGTACAAGTTGTCTACGCCGCAAAAGGATTTGAAGCAGTACGCGGGCGAAAAAGTCGAGATCGTGGGCGAGCTTGATGATCAGGGAAAGTTGATCCACGTCAGCAAAATCAAAGCCATTGGCGACACGGGCAATTAAGACGCATCCTTCTCCAACGCATAGCGGACAACCGCCAGCGCCGCAATAACCGCTGTCTCTGTGCGCAGGATTTCGCGGCCGAGAGACGCTTCCCGAAACCCGCTCCTCGCAGCGGCGGAAAATTCCGCATCCGTCCAACCCCCTTCCGGCCCAATCGCGATACAAACTTCTCGGCCGGATACTCTCTGAACGATTTCACCCAGCGGCTGCGCGGTGACACGTTCCGAAAAAATGATTTTCAGGTTCTCGTGGGCCGCCCCGAATGCGGCGTCTGCTCTTGCGGTCGCAGTCAGAGCTGGCGGACGCAACCTTCGCGACTGCTGCGCGGATTCCAGCAATATCTTCTTCCAACGTTCGCAGCGTTTTGCCGCGGCCTGAATGAGTGCCTTTTCACTTCGCTCTGCTGCGAGCAGGACAATTTCACTCACTCCTAACTCTGTTGCTTTTTCCAGGCACCACTCCATGCGGTCAAATTTCACGAGGGAGAGCAGAAGCCTGATTCGCAGCGATGAATCCACCACAGTAATTTTTTCAGTCAGCGCGAATTCAATGGCGCCGCCTGCACGGCCACTGGGAATTTTATCAACGCGCGCGAGCCAAACCTCTGTGCCGTCGCTCAGTTCATAGAGCTGTCCCGGTTCAGCACGAAGTACCCTTCCGAGATGCTGTGCTGCTTCGCCGCGAATCTCGGCGCGGTCACCATCGAATTTTTCCACAAAGAATCGCCTGCGCATCAGTTCGCTACAATCTCAATCCCTTTCGCGCGTCACCACATGGACGTCAACTTCCGGCGATTCGCGCAGAAAGCGGTATATGGGAGAGAGATAGAGAAACTTCTTCCAACCTTTCACGGCGGAGCGGCCAAAGATGACCTGCGTAATGTGCTTATCGCGGACGAATACCGCAATGGCGTCGGCGATGCTGCTTCCCTTCAGGCGCACAATCGTTGCTCCCAGGCTCTCCGCAAACTGAAGTGTTCCCTCAAGAGATTTCCCGTCTTCCTCGCGCTGCTCTCTGCCCGTGTTGACGTAGATGGCGAAAAACTCGGCATCCAACCGTCGCGCCACGCGCGCGGCGCGCGCGATCAGATATTGTGCGTTGGGCCCGGGATGCACGCAAACGGCAACACGTTCGCGCACTGCCCAGTTCTTCTGTATTTCCTTCGCAGCCATGTAATTTTCGAGGCTGCGGTCCACCTGTTCTGCTACTTGCCGCAGGGCCAACTCGCGAAGTGCAATCAGATTGCCGCGCCGGAAAAAATTTCCGAGAGCCTGTTCGACCTTTTCGGGCAAATAGACATCGCCGCGACGCATGCGGTTCTGAAGAGCCTCTGGCGTAAGATCCACCATCACCGTTTCGGTCGCCATCAATGGCACCCAGTCGGGAAGAGTTTCGCGTACCGTAATCCCGGTGATGTTGCGGACAACCGGCGCAATGCTTTCAATGTGCTGGATATTCAGAGTCGCCAAAACGTCAATCTTCTCGTTTAGGATTTCCTGCACGTCTTCGTACCGTTTGCGGTGCTTGCTGCCCGGAATATTTGTGTGAGCGAGTTCATCGACAAGGACAACCTGCGGCTTGCGCGCGATGATCGCGTCCACATCCATTTCCTCGAACATTGTTCCCTTATATTCAGTCCTGCGGTGGGGAACCTTTTCAAGCTGGGAAGCGAGCTCCTCGATGCCTTTGCGCCCATGGCTCTCCACTACGCCAATCACCACATCTTCTCCGCGGCCGCGACGGCGAATGCCCTCATTTAACATGCTGTATGTCTTGCCGACACCAGGAGCGTAGCCGAGGAAGAGCTTGAAAGTTGCTTTGGTTTTCGGCTGAGGAGAGGCAACTTCCAGCCAGTCCTCCGGTTTTTTTGGCAAAGCAACCTCTTTAAGCGAGGGTGACCTTAATAGGATAAAATCCCGCAGTCATGGCTTGGTCTTCCAAGCGACTCGTTCGGCTTATCGTGGCCCTGGCCATTGTCGCTGCCATTACAGCATTTTTCCGCGAAGAACTTCCCAGCGTGAACCAAACGACCGTAGCGCTCTCTTTTCTGATGGCGATTTTAGCAGTTTCAGCCGTATGGGGTATGGTGATCTCCGCTGTCATGTCGCTAGCGGCAATGCTCGCGTTTAACTATTTTTTCCTGCCGCCAGTGGGCACATTGACCATTGCCGATCCGCAGAACTGGATCGCGCTCTTTGCCTTCTTAGCTACGGCGGTTGTAGGCAGCCAGCTTTCGGGCAGGATGCGCAGGGAAGCCGACGCGGCCAATCAGCGCAGGCGAGAAATCGAGAAGCTTTACGTCTTCTGTCAAAAGCTGCTCGGCGAAGGAAACGTGATTCAGTTGCTCAACGCAATTCCCAATCACCTCATCGAGGCATTCGAGGCCGGAGCTGCCAGCCTGTTCATCGCCGAGAAGAGCAAATTCTACCATTCTGGCCGTGGCCTATCGCAGGTGGACGAAGAAAAAATGAAAGCTGCTTTTAACAACGACGAACCCTTGGTGGATCCTGAGCGGCGGCTCTGCGTCGCCCCGGTGCGTTTAGGTCTGCGACCGATCGGCAGTTTCGGAACCTCAGGCTGCTTGCTTTCGCGGGGAACCTTGGAGGCCGCAGGGACGCTCATCGGAATTTCCATCGAGCGGGCGCGTGCCGTGGAACAGTTAGGTAAGACCGAAGCGGACCGTCAGGGCGAACGGCTGAAATCCGCCTTGCTCGACTCCATCACGCACGATTTCCGCACGCCGCTTACGTCGATTAAGGCTTCAGCAACGAGCCTGCTTTCTTCGGATAATCACGACGCGGAGCGCCGCCATGAACTTCTATCCGTGATTGACGAGGAATGCGACCGGCTCAATCACCTTGTTGCAGAAGCGACTGAGATCGCCCAGTTGGAATCTGGCGAAGTGGAGTTGCATTTTGGAGCCGTACCCATCGATCAAATCATCGACGCGGCTTTGGCTCATTCACGGAAAGCTCTTGGATCGCGAGAGTTGCGCTTGAACATTCCTCCCGGTATTCCACCAGTGAGAGCAGACCTCCGGCTGGTGAAGGAAGTCCTGAACCAGTTGCTCGACAATGCTAATCTGTACTCTCCGAAGGATCATCCCATCACCATCACAGCTGAGACGACCGGAGCTTTCGTGACCATTAGCGTTGCAGACCAGGGCCCCGGCATTGAAGAGTTTGAGCAGGCAATGATCTTCGACAAGTTTTATCGAGGCAAGGATCAGCGGTATCTCGTGCAAGGCACCGGAATGGGTTTGCCGATAGCCAGAGCCATTGTCCAGGCCCACGGAGGATCTATTGGGGTGACAAGCCAAGTGAGCCACGGTTCCGTTTTCTCTTTCACTCTGCCGGTTGCGACTGCATTTCCAAACGGACAATGAGCTCCGCCAAGATCCTCGTTGTTGATGATGAACCGCAAGTGCGGCGCGTAATGAAGCTCACGCTTACTGCGAGCGGCTACACCGTTGTTGAGGCACGCGACGGCGAAGAGGCCCTTAAAATTTTTCGCATGGAAAAGCCCGACGTTGTCTTACTCGACGTCAACATACCCGTAATGGACGGCATTGCGGCTTGCTGCGAAATCAGAAAAGGGTCCTCGGTCCCCATCATTATGCTTACGGTTCGCAGCGCTGAGCGCGACAAGGTGCTTGCTCTTGACGCCGGCGCCGACGACTACGTTGTAAAGCCCTTCAGTATGCAGGAATTGCTGGCGCGCATCCGCGCTGCCCTGCGCCGCACTGTGCCTCCGGACAATCTGCCCAACTTCGTTTCAAAACCGTTGCGCATCGAGTTTGAAACTCGACGCGTGTTTGTGCGCGGACGCGAAGTTCATCTCACTCCCAAGGAATTTGAGCTGCTGCGCCAGCTTGTGGCGAATCAGGGCAAGCCGCTGACTCATCGGCGTCTGCTGCAAACTGTTTGGGGACCGGACTATGGAGATGAGCCGGAATATCTTCGGGTCGCGATCAATCAGCTTCGAAAGAAAATTGAAAATAATCCAGCGCGTCCCCAATTGATTCTCACTGTGCCCTGGGTGGGCTATCGGTTCGAGCCGCCCCAAGATGCCCGCTCGCCTGCGGGTGTTGCAGCTGAATGAGTCATCGGATAAGCTGCATCGAGGTCTAGATTCAGCGACTGTACATTCACACGCGGCTCGCCAAAAATTCCAAATTGGCGTCCCTCGGTGTGCTTTCCTACCAGCGCACGCACTTGCGCCTCGCTGATTCCTCGCTCTCGTGCGACGCGCGGAATTTGAAAGTCTGCCGCTGCTGGCGTGATGTCCGGATCCAGGCCCGATGCTGAGTCGGTCACAAGATCCACCGGGATCGGCTCGCCCGGATTTTCAGCGCGCAGCTTCTCAGCATAATTCTTGACCTGTGTGATTAGCTGCTGATTGGTCTGTCCCCAATTGGAGCTGCCGGAAGAAAGCCCGTCATATCCAGTCCCTGCCTGAGATGGCCGCGAATAAAAATACCCCGCCGAAGAAAATCCCTGCCCGATGAGTTTCGAACCGATCACCACGCCATTTTTCCGGATAAGGCTTCCATCCGCTCTCGCCGGAAAGAGCACATGCGCGATCGCGGTAACCACCAAGGGATAAATAATTCCAAACAGAATCGTCGTGACGATGGTCATCCAAAATGCGGTTTTGAGCTCGCGCTTCATCGCTTCATCTTCCCTCTACGCCCAATGCAAAACTCGAATCAACACATCGAGCAGCTTGATTCCGATGAACGGCGCAATGATTCCGCCCATGCCGTAAATCAGCAGATTGCGGCGCAGCAGCGCCGCCGCGCCCACCGGACGATACCTCACACCGCGCAAAGCCAGCGGAATCAGCGCTACGATAATCAGCGCGTTGAAAATCACCGCGGACAAAATGGCGGATTGCGGCGTCCTCAGATGCATTATGTTCAGGATGCCTAATTGTGGAAAAACCCCTGCGAACATAGCCGGAATTATCGCGAAATACTTGGCAACATCGTTCGCTACTGAAAATGTGGTCAGTGCGCCCCGGGTAATCAGCAGTTGTTTGCCGATCTCGACAATTTCGATGAGTTTCGTGGGATTCGAATCCAGATCCACCATATTTCCGGCTTCTTTGGCCGCTTGCGTTCCCGTATTCATCGCCACGCCCACGTCTGCTTGCGCCAAAGCGGGAGCGTCATTCGTGCCGTCCCCGGTCATCGCCACTAGCCGGCCATTTGCCTGCTCGCGGCGAATCAACGCCATCTTGTCTTCGGGTCTGGCTTGAGCAAGGAAGTCATCCACACCGGCCTGGCGCGCGATCGCCGCAGCAGTCAGCGGATTGTCACCCGTAATCATTACAGTCTTGATGCCCATCGCGCGAAGGTGATCGAATCGCTCGCGCATCCCGCCTTTCACAATGTCAGTCAGGGCGATCACTCCAAGGATGCGCCGATTCTCGGTGACGAGCAGAGGGGTCCCGCCAGAACTTGCGATGCCTTCAATCTGCTTCTGAACTTCAGCAGGAATGAGGTTTCCGTGCTCGGTCGCATAGCGAGCAATAGCATCGGGCGCGCCCTTGCGAATCTGCCGTCCGTCGAGATCCACACCGGACATCCGTGTATGTGCGGAAAATGGAATGAAATTTGTTTCGTGAGCGGAGAGGTCACGCCCGCGCAAGCCGTATTTTTCTTTTGCGAGCACGACGATCGAGCGGCCCTCGGCCGTTTCATCCGCTAAAGAGGAAAGCTGCGCTGCGTCTGCCAATTCCCTTTCGTTCACTCCCGGCGCGGCGATGAACTGCGTGGCCGCGCGGTTGCCAAGCGTGATTGTTCCTGTTTTGTCCAGCAGCAGGATGTCCACGTCCCCGGATGCTTCCACCGCCCGTCCCGACATGGCGATTACATTCCGCTGAATCAAACGATCCATTCCAGCAATTCCAATGGCTGACAGCAGCCCGCCGATCGTCGTCGGTATCAAGCACACGAGCAACGCAACCAGCACGAAAATATTCTGCGACGCATGAGAATAGATTGCGAATGGCTGCAGGGTCGCAACTGCCAGAAGGAAAATGATCGTCAGGCCGGCGAGCAGAATGTTCAACGCAATCTCGTTCGGTGTTTTCTGGCGAGAAGCGCCTTCCACGAGGCGAATCATGCGATCCAGAAATGTTTCTCCGGGATTCGCGGTGATACGGATCCTGATTTCATCGGAAATCACGCGCGTCCCGCCGGTGACTGCCGAGCGATCTCCGCCAGATTCACGAATGACTGGCGCGGATTCGCCCGTGATCGCCGATTCGTCAACCGAAGCGATGCCCTCGATGACTTCACCATCTCCGGGAATGAATTCGCCCGCAGTGACAATCACCACATCACCCGCCCGCAGCGTAGAACCCGGCACTTGCTCGATCGAGCCGTCATCCTTCACCCGGTGAGCCTCGGTTTCCGCGCGCGCTTTCCGGAGCGTTTCCGCTTGCGCCTTGCCGCGACCTTCAGCCATGGCTTCCGCGAAATTTGCGAACAGCACCGTGAACCATAGCCAAAGGGTGATCTGCAGCCCAAAACCGAATCCGACCGAGACGACATGATGCGCAGCGTTCCACAGGAGCTGAATCGTGGTTATGACCGCGCCAACTTCTACGACGAACATGACTGGATTCTTGACCATCGTGCGCGGATGAAGCTTGCGGAAAGAGTCGCCGATTGCGCGCACAACTATTTTCTTCTCTCGAAGTGCACTTCCTTTCGCGTTAGAGGTTCCGGTCATAACGAATCAGAATGCTTTGCCGGCATACATCAGCAAATGCTCAAGAATGGGCCCGAGGCTAAGCGCCGGGAAAAACGTCAGCGCGACGACGATCAGTATCGTCGAGATCAAAAGCACGCTAAAAAGCGGCCCAGTTACCGGGAACGTGCCCAATGAAGGCGGGGCCGTCTTCTTGCGCGCCAGGCTGCCGGCAATCGCAAGCACGGGGATGACCATGAAAAACCGCCCGAGCAGCATCGCAGCCGATGTGCTCATGTTGTACCAGAGCGTATTCGCATTAAGACCCGCAAATGCCGATCCATTATTCCCGACCGTGGAAGCGTACGCGTACAGCACCTGAGAAAGTCCGTGCGGGCCAGGATTCGTGATGCTGGACGTCCCGAAAGGCTCGACAACCGCGATTGCTGAGAGAATCAGCACCACAAATGACGTGACCAGAATGGAAAGCATGGCCATCTTCACGTCATAAGACTCAATTTTCTTGCCTAGATATTCCGGCGTGCGGCCCACCATCAATCCAGCGATGAACACCGCAATAATCACGAACACCACCATCCCGTAAAGCCCTGAACCGACGCCGCCAAAGACGATTTCTCCAAGCATGATGTTCGTAAGAGGAATCAATCCGCCCAGCGGTGTGAACGAATCGTGCATGCTGTTCACTGCGCCGCAACTCGTGTCTGTGGTGACCGTTGCGAAGAGAGCCGAATCGGCTATTCCAAAGCGAACCTCCTTGCCTTCCATGTTGCCGCCCGGCTGCAGAGTACTGTGAGCCTGATCGACCATGGAAAATTCGGGATTACCGCGAGCTTCAGCCCAATAAGCCACGGTAACAGCCATCAAAAACAGAGCGGCCATGGCGCCCCACACCGCCCAGCCGTGCCGTTGAGAACCAGTCATACGTCCCAATGTGTAAGTCAATGCCGACGGGATCAGCAAAATCAAAAACATCTCCAGAAAATTCGAGAACGGCGTGGGATTCTCGTAGGGATGCGCGCTGTTCGCATTGAAGAATCCGCCGCCATTGGTGCCCAGCTCCTTTATGGCTTCCTGTGAAGCCACAGGGCCTTGAGGGATGGTTTGCTGGCTCACGACCTGAGTAACCGGCTTGCCGTCAGAGCCGGTCGTCGTGACTTTCTGAGGAGCAATAACGTGCGCTGTTACGTAAGGCTTGAAGTTCTGAATCACGCCCTGCGAAACAAGTACGAGCGAACCGACCAGCGCCAGCGGCAAGAGAATCCAAAGCAGTCCGCGTGTCATATCCACCCAAAAATTGCCGATGGTCTTCATCTCGCGCCGCGCAATGCCGCGGATCAGCGCAATGGCCATCGCGATGCCAACAGCCGCTGAGGTGAAGTTGTGGTACGCCAGCCCCGCCATCTGCGTCAGATAACTCATCGTGGTTTCGGGCGTATACGATTGCCAGTTCGTGTTTGTAGTAAAGGAAACTGCAGTGTTAAGAGCCACATTCGCCGGAACTGCTGCCAGCTTTTGCGGATTCAAGAATAGCCATTGTTGCGTTCGCTCAATGACGTACAGGACTACAAGGGACACGACACTGAACAGAAGCATCGCAATCGCGTATTCGGGCCAGCTCATTTCCCGCTTTTCGTCCACGCCAGTGAGCCGATAAATCAATTTTTCTATCGGCCGCAAAACTGGATCGAGAAAAGTCTTCTCGCCATTGAACACGCGCGCAATGAAAGCGCCTAAAGGTCTCGTGACCAGCAAAATCACGCCAAGAAGAAATAGAATTTGGAACCAACCGTTTGCTGTCATCGCTAGAATTTCTCCGGCCATAACAGGGCCGCCAGCAGATATCCGCACACCAGCACGCAAATCACAATCAACGCGATTTCTCCGGCAATGTGCGGACCAGTTCTGATTACCAGCAGCAGCGGATTCATCAGCATCGTCGCTCCTTACTTCAGCCGTTCACATCCGCGAACGTAAAGAATCCCGATCGCGAAGAAAATCACAGTCGCCAAAATGTAAATCGCATCTTTCACGTCGCAACTCCGCTAGATCCTAATTTTGTGCGTCCAAATCCGCCAAAAGCTAAAATTTGACCAGGATGTCCATATCGATGAATGACTGATCCTTGCGCAGATCCGGGAACCAAACGCTGCTGATCCCGCCCCCGCAAGCAACTTCCGCAGCGGCCAGCGTCATTTGCCCCGAGGAGGCCCCGTCAATGCACGCGTAGTCTTCGGGAGAACCGTTGTTTCCACCCGGAGGCGTGATGCCGCCGCGGCCTGTCCAATACGGCACGTTCGCGTGCCGATAGTCATACTCCCAACGGAACGTAATGTATTGGCTCGGCATGTAGTCGAATGTGTAAGACGAATCCCATGCCTTGAATGGGTTGCCGGGATTTTCCGTAAAATATGGCGAATTCGTCGAGGCGGTAATGGCGGTCTCGCCATTGATGGGCGGCAGAAGCACCAAATACCTTCCCGGGTTGTTGATTTCGCCGCCACCAACCGTCATCCCAAACAAGTCTTTGTGAAACCAAAATCGGTTGTAGGCCATATAACCAATGAAACTCTGCTTCGGCCCGCCCTTCGTATCGCCGTGGCAGCTTACGCCCGCGCCGTATTCGCACCCCATATCTCCGGTCAACGTGAACGCCATCTTGTCGAGAGTATTGTTCGGCTCGTCGAAATACTTCACTTCGACACTGTCGTCGGTGTGCATCCGCCTGCGGCCCGGCGTGAACAAATCATCCTCGCCAACTCCGTAATTATTCGAAATGATGTTGATCCAGCCTGCCGGAGTCCATTTGACCTGGCCGCCCACTCCGGGCGAGTGATTCGCCGAGCCATATGCCTGCCATCCATTGATGAACCACGGCTCGATTTTCAAATGCGCCGTCGGGAAAATTTGCACCCGCAAGCCATTGAAAAACCACGGCGTATTCGACGAAACATACGAAGGCTGATAGGCCCAGTTATCGAAATTGTAGAAGCTAAATAAGCCGATGTACGACATGAAAATGCCCGCATCAATGTTGACGCCGTGCAGGACATCCCAGTGATATCCGCCGTATCCTTCCGAAATATATCGATACGCATCCGCAAGGTTATATTGACCATTCCCCGGACTCGGGTCATTTCGCGGAATGGCCTGCGAATACATTCCGAACTGCGTCATAAACCTGCCGTGAACATTGTCGTAGTGAAAATCGCCACCGACGCCGAGGTCTTCCAGTTGCACCTCTTGAGAGCGAAAAACCTCCGTCGATCCATCCATTGAGTGATCTGCCGGGTGATTGAAATCATAGGCATAAGTTGTGTCGATCCTGACCTCAGGCGTGAAGAATTTTGAGTCAAACGCTGGCGTTTTCGTGCGGGGATTGCCGTTAAGCCAAGTCCAATCGTAGTCCGAAAAAGGCGCGATTTTCGCAGGTTTCTGAGGAGGGGTAGTGGACGACTCCTGTGTTGTCTGTGCCACAGTGGAAGATTCGCTCGTTTTCGCCGGCGGTGCAGTATTCTTCGACTGCTCCATCTGTTGATCCTGCTTCTTGAGTTGTGCTTCCAGTTCTGCGATGCGTTTTTTCATCGCGTCCAGTTCCTGGAGAATAGCGGCGCGCTGGTCGCCGGCGCCGGCTTGCTGATCTGGAGCTGGCGCACTTGGCTTGTTTGAACCAGTCGAGCTGATGTTTTGTGAGAAACACGGCACGCACCATGCGCCCATAACTGCCGCGCAGATCGCAAGGCCCACCGCGCAATTTCGTAGAAAGCCCGTCATACACGCCTCCTCGGTTGTCACGCCGCGAAGAATTCCCTGTGCGTTGAAGAAGCCTACGTCTCCGGAAACAAGGTGCAGGCAAATGGGCGAGAAAGTCGTAAAAAAGACGTAAAGATTTTCTAAGAGGCCCTGCCGACTCGAATGGAGAGGTCCTGGCGAAACAGGACGGTCAGTCTGCCAAGCCCACGCGACGCAGCAAATCCTGGAAGCGCGGGTCGCTGCGGAGAGGGTCGTATATGGGGTCAACTTTGAGGCTAGTGAGTGTATTCGATCGTTCGAGGAATCCCTTTTGCAAATCAGCGAAGACCTCGTCTCGCTGACCTGCGGCGATGCAAGTCAAGATTGCCGAGGAAAGCCAAGTTGTATCATGTAAATGCTCAACGTTTGCCTGCCTGTACTCAGCGACGGAGCGTCTGGCCTGCAGAAGATTTCCTGAGCGGTCGTAGACGTAAGCTTGAAGTGCCAGGATTCCCGGTGAATCGTTGGTACGGCGCCATTTCTCGATATCTTTAAGGGCTTCGTCAAATTGCTTCGCCGCTATGTAGGAGAAGATTAAGAGACCGTGCGCACGGGTGAAGTCAGGTTTGATTTCGAGTGTGGTGCGAAGTTCTTGGATGGCAGCAGCATATTGACGAGAATTGTACAAAATGGCGGCGTGATCGGTGACGATAACGAGCGATAGGGGATCAAGCTGGCGCGCGAGTTCGCTCTCCGCAAATGCTTCATCAAAATGTCCTCGCCACATAAGGTATTCGGCATACCACTGATGGGCGGTCGGATAATTCGGGTCTAACTGGATAGCCAAGCGGAATTCCTTGCCCGCAGTTTGCCAGTCCCAGTCGTAATTCTCAGTGATTAAGGCGAGCGAGGTGTGCGCCTCGGCGAGGCTGTTGTCGAGCTGGAGAGCTTTCAGAGCCGCAGCGCGAGCCTTTGGGATAACCTCTTGCGGCGAAGCTTGAAAGTAACTACTCGTCAGCGCGTAGGCGTCAGCAAGCGCCGCATAAGCGCGGGCGTAATTCGGATCCTTGGCGATCGCTTGCTGAAAGTAGTCGATTGCGAGCACAAATGCCTGTTGGCTCCTCGCGCTGAGAAAGTAACGGCCTTTCAAATAGAGATCGTACGCCTCGTAAGGAACAGGCGCGACGGCGGGTTGAACGCTCATAGCGGGATTGCCCCGATGGCCTCCTAGAGTGAGTTGAATTTCGTCGGCGATCTCCTGGGCAATCTCGCTCTGCAACGCAAGCAAGCTGGTGAGCTCACGGTCGTATTGATGAGCCGATACGACGCTACGATCCTGCACACGAATCAATTGCGTGTTGATTCGAACACGTTCCGAATCGCGGCGAAGGCTGCCCTCGAGAATGTATTCGACTCCGAGACGCCGGGCGATTTCATCCAAATTTCCGGGTGCGCCTTTGTACTCCATGACGGATGAGGGCGCGATGACGCCAAAGTTCTGCGGAGCAGCCTGCTCCAGTTGAGCGATCATTTCTTCGGTGAGCCCATCGCTCAAATAATCCTGTGTGGCATCGCCGGTGAGATTCTCAAAAGGAAGCACGGCGAGCATGGTCCTCGTTTCAGGAGGAGTGGCATCGACGTGGGAGCGAAAGTGCAGGAAGTAAACTGCTGTGAAGGCGATCAGCGCAGCGCAGGCTATGGCCACGAGGCCTGCCGCCCATCTCCTGCGCATCAGAGAATGCGGCAAATGCACGGAGGGCAAGGCGCTTTCCGGCGGAACTTCTGTGGAAGTCTGTGGGCTCGCAGGAACGGCCTGGAGATGAACGGGCATCATAAATCGATACCCGATTCGCGGGACCGTCTCAATAAACCGGGGCTCGGTTGCGGAGTCTCCGATGGTCTGGCGAAGTTTCTTCACCGCCGCGTTCAAACTGTTTTCGAAATCGACAAAGGTATCTTTAGGCCAAAGTTTCGCCTGCAATTCCTCCCGGGTAACAACTTCCCCAGGACGGGCAATCAGCAGAAGGAGAATTTCAAAAGGCTGCCGGTGGAGTTTGAGACGGTGGCCGAATTTGTGAAGCGTCCGCGCCCCGGTGTCAACGATAAAGTCTCCAAAGCGCAGCAACGAGCGGCAACTTTCAGACATAGCTGAATTATCCCAAGGGCAGAACTCTGACAGGATTCTAGTCCCTGTGGATTCAGAAGGCAATAATCAGAAATCTAAACGTACGCGCTATCAGCAACTTAGACGGTCACATTTTTACAGCGACAAATCATCTGCTTTCTATTGCCCTCAAATTTGCTAATGGCTAGGGTCATCAGCAGACGGTGTGTTCGGCGGTGTCGAAAGGCATCGCCTGACTGAAGCGGTGAACGCCAAAAATATCAGAAACAAAAAAGGGGAGATCATGCGAAAGAGAATCTACGTTGGAACGTTGCTGGCAATGCTGCTGTGCGGAGCCGGGGCGCTGACGATTCACGCGCAAAAGCGCGCGGCAAAAAATGCCTATGCTGCGGATGCGATTCCATACGGACCTGCTCCGGCATTTCTTTCCGCGGGAGCGCAGCTTGCGGTTCTAGAAGGAAATCCGATGGGTACGATGGGGGACTTCACAGTGCGCTTGAAAATGCCAGACGGATACCGCATCGCGCCACACTGGCATCCGCACCGCGAAAACGTGACGGTGATCAGTGGGTCGCTAAAGGTAGGGATGGGAGACACGTTTGACGAAAGCAAGATGGGAACGTTCGCGGCGGGAAGTTTTGCGTTTCTCGACCCCAGCATGCATCACTACGTGATGGCGGAAGGAGAAACAGTGGTGCAGGTTCACGGCATGGCGCCGTTTCAGTTCAATTATGTGAATCCAAGCGACGATCCGAACAAGAAGTAGGACGCGATTTGGATTCAAGGTTCAGCGTAACCCAAGGGGAGAAGCCATGAAGATGCGCAAAACGGCCATGCGCTCACTTGCAGTATTTGCGACATTTTGCGCGACAGCGCTGACTGTGGCAGCGCTGACAATTCCCAATTTGTTTCCGTTCCTCGATTCTTCCGGCTTTGTCTCGACGTACAGTTCGACTGGCTCGTTCAACGAGAACAATGCGTTCTTTCAGAGCCTGGGAACAAATGGCCGGACGTGCGCGACTTGCCATGTGGTCTCGAACGGGATGGGCTTGAGCGCGGCGCAAGCACAATTGGTTTACGCCGTGAGCCACGGCAAGGATCCCTTATTCTCAGCCGTGGACGGCGCCGTGTGTCCCACTGCCGCTCCAAGGCAAAGCCTGAATTTCAATCTGTTGCGGCAGTATGGCCTGATCCGCATTGCGCTGACTCTCCCTTCGACGTTGCAGTTCACAATATCCGCAGTTCAGGACCCCTACGGCTGTGCAATCACGACGGATCCCACCACGGGAGCGCAGACGATTTCCGTTTACCGTCGTCCGCTGCCGGCGACGAATCTTGGCTTTCTAACTTCGGTCATGTGGGATGGGCGCGAAACAGTTGTGCCGCTGAACAATGTATCTACATTTGCGGCCAATCTGTTTGCCGATTTATCCCATCAGGCAATTGACGCGACGACGATCCACGCGCAGGCGGCAAACCCGCCGACCACGGCGCAGGTAAATCAAATCGTGAATTTCGAACTAGCATTGAATTCGGCACAGGCGATCGATTTTCTGGCAGGCTTTCTGAACTTTTACGGAGCGAACGGAGGCGCACAGTTCCTGTCAAAGGTTCCGTTTTATCCGGGGATCAACGATTCGCTCGGCCCCCCCTCGGGATTCACTCCCAACGCATTCACCATCTATTCGAAGTGGGCAAGCTCTGCTGATCCAAATCAGCGGTCGGTTGCGCGAGGCGAGCAGATCTTCAATACGCAGCCTCTGGTGATTACCGACGTGCGCGGGTTAAATGACGCTCTCAATCAACCCACGATCAGCGGCACATGCACCACATGCCACGACACGCCGAATGTCGGCGATCATTCGCTGGCCGTTCCTCTGGAGATTGGAACCAGCCGCACTGTGAATTATGAAACAGATCCGACGATTCAGGCCGCTGTGAGCCAACTCTCAATGCCGAATCTTCCGATTTATCAGGTGACTTGCAATGAAGGCCCCGATGCCGGCGAGGTAACTTACACCTCTGATCCGGGAAAAGCGCTGCTCACAGGAAATTGCGCTGATGTCGGCCGAGGCAAAGGGCTGATTTTGCGCGGGCTGGCTGCGCGCGCTCCTTATTTCCACAATGGAGCCGCGGCGACGCTCGATCAGGTAGTTGATTTCTATAACGTGCGCTTTCAGATGAATCTGACGCCGCAGCAGCACGCTGATCTGGTCAACTTTCTGAAGACGCTGTAGCACTGCCCACACCCATCGGTCCCTGGGGTTACGCATACTGCAAACTCCTTCCACGCGGAAATCCACGCCTATATTCCGTCGGCTACACTGGAACCAATCCAAACAGGAGCCACAGTTTTTGGCAGCGATGACATTCTCGCTTGCAAGGACGATGCTGCGCTCATGAGCGCACGTGCGGAAACCGCAGTGCACACGCAGAACGTCCATGCGCAGAACACGTGGATTTACGGCCCGTGGACGGATTTAATCTTTGGCTGCGGCGCGTGGTCGGCGCCGCTGTTGCTCATCGCTGCGCTCCTCGGCACTTCGCACTTTCACACTTGGACTGTCGCCTTCTATCTGCTTGCCATCGTTTTCAATTATCCGCATTTCATGGCCACGATTTATCGCGCTTATCGAACAAAGGAAGAGTTCGTCAAATATCGCATTTTCACTTTGCACCTGACGGCCTTGCTGCTCCTCACAGGATTGCTTGCTCACGCCTGGTTCGCGCTCGTCCCCTGGATTTTCACCCTGTACATATGCTGGAGCCCTTGGCATTACTCCCGCCAAAATTTCGGCCTGCTGATGATGTTTCTACGGCGAAATGGCGCCGCGGTAAGCTCTACAGACCGTCGCCTGCTTCACTACGCCTTCGTCGCGTCGTATGTCATGCTACTCATCAGCTTTCAGACCGGCGCTTCCGGCGATCCGCTGGTCCTCTCCGTCGGTGTCCCCGCGAAGTTTGCGCATCCCGCCGAACTCCTGCTCGCCGGAGCATTTTTCGTTCTGAGCGCCGCAGCTTTTCTGCGTCTCTCAAAAGCCGGCCTCCGTGCGCTAGTTCCTCCGCTAACTCTTCTGCTGTCGCAGTTTTTGTGGTTCCTCGTCCCGATTCTTCTTGCGCTGATGATGCACATCGATATTCCCCAGAGCCGCTATAGCAGCGGCATTCTCGCTGTGCTCCATTCGGCGCAATACTTGTGGATCACCAGCTACTATGCACAGCGCGAGGCACGCAGTTCAGGAAAACGCACATGGAGCCGCACCCTCTATTTCGGCACGATGATCGCGGGCGGCATCGCGCTCTTCATTCCCGGGCCGTGGATCGTCAGCTACATCTTTCACTACGATTTCGCCGTCAGCTTCCTGATCTTCACTGCGCTCGTCAACATTCATCACTTCCTTCTCGATGGCGCCATCTGGAAGCTTCGCGATAAACGCGTTGCGACGCTTCTCACCGCGCAAGGCGCGGCGGCTCAGCAAGCTGCCAATTCGGGCGAAGCGCGCGGCCTGTGGCAGTGGCTTACCGGCGGAACTCCATCAGCACACGCTTTCCGCATCGCGGTGGCCGCGGTGCTGATTGCGTGGGGCGCGATGGATCAAGTTCATTATTTTCTCGGATGGGATGACGCAAACCTGAGTCATCTTGTCCGTGCCGCATCGCTCAATCCGTATGACAGCTCCGTGCAAATGAAAATCGCCAGAGTCGAATCAGGCGAAGGCAAGCTGCCGCAGGCGATCCAGGCTCTCGACGAAGCCGTTTCCGTGAATCCCGCCAACCCGCGGCCGCAGGAAGCTCTCGCACAAATCCTGATTGAAGAGCATCGCTACACTGAAGCGCTCGCGAAATATCGAGAACTGCTGGCAATTTCACCTCACGACCCGGACGTGCTCGTGAATTACGGCTTGTTGAGTATGCAGAATGGAGACGCTCCCGACGCGGTCAGCGCATGGCAGAAAGCAGTCGCCATTGATCCGGGCCAACCGAACGCGCAGCTTTATTTGGCCGACGCTCTGGACCACCAAAAGAATCAAGCTGCGGCCAGCGTGCACTACAAAGAATTCCTGGAACTCATTGCCGCCGATCATAATCGCGAAAACCTTCCTCGCGCCGAAATCGTTTCAGCAATGCTTGCTTTTGCCGATGACAATACCGGACTCAATCGCGCCTCTGCGGCAATCGAAGCCTACCAATCGGCTACATCGCTTGCCGCGAAAATCGACAACGTGAAACTGGAGAGCCTCGCCTTCGCGCATCTCGCTGCGCTCCAGGAAAAAGATGACGATGCGGCCGATGCCGCTGCTTCTTATCAGCACGCTTTGGCTCTCGACTCCCAATCCGGCGACGCTCTCGCGCAAGCCGCTGACTGGTTCAACTACGGCCAATTTCTGCGCCACAGCGGCGCGCCGTCGAATCTGTCTTTTGCTTGCATCCTCAAATCGGAAGACCTTCTTCGCGCAACCGGCGGCGAGCAATACAACGTCGTCTCGAACGTCAGGAAGCAGTTGGAGGCGGAGATGGGACGTAAGTCCGAAGACGTCCGCCGAAATCTCTCAGCACTCCTGCAGCAAGCGTCTGCATTCCGGTTCCGCGACTAAACCTCGACACGCAAAACAGAAGCGCGACTCGGGAAGTCGCCCGCCCTCGGTGGGCAGGCGCGGGCGGGGCCCTTCCTTCGTCAGGGTAAACAAGCCCCGCCCCTACAAAGGCAAAGACCCCATGCTCAGAGCACGAGCATGGGGCACACGTAAAATCGAATACAAATGCAGATTCTTCGTCAGATGCTCGCCGCATCTTCCTCAGAATGACAAAAAAACAACACTACATTTTTAAGGTGAAGTCGATGAGGGTGCGGATCGCGATGCCGGTGGGGCCGGACGCGGACTAGGGCTTGGCGTCGTCGCGCCAGGCGGTTCCGGCAATGTCGAGATGGACCCAAGGAGTGTCTTCCGCGAATTCCTTGAGGAACCACGCGCCGGTGATAGAGCCTCCGCTGCCGGTGTTGCGAATGTCGGCGATCTTGCTCTTGATCATTTCCTGGTATTCGTCATCGATAGGCATCCGAGAGTTGCTCCTTTGCGGTAAACTTCCTGATTCGCGCACGAAGGCGCCAGCACACGGAGAGTCCCAAATGAAAGCAGTGGTCTTCACGCAGCATGGCGGGCCGGAAGTGCTTACCTACACGGACGTGCCCGAGCCGAAGCCGCGTGCCGACGAAGTGCTCGTGCGCGTGAGGGCGTGCGCGCTCAATCATCTTGATCTTTGGATTCGCAAAGGCATTCCCGGCATTCAAATTCCCATGCCGCACATAAACGGCAGCGACATCTCCGGCGAAATCGCTGCGACCGGCGAACTCGTCACTGGCATTCCCATCGGCCAGAAAATCCTGCTCCAGCCGGGCATCGGCTGCGGACGCTGCGCCGCCTGCCTCGCGGGCAACGACAATCTTTGCCGCAACTACACGCTGCTCGGCTATCTCGTCCCCGGAGGCTACGCCGAATATGTCTGCGCGCCCGCGCGCAACGTGGTTCCCATGCCCGCCAATCTTTCCTTTGAAGAAGGCGCGGCGATTCCGCTGGTTTTCATCACCGCATGGCACATGCTCGTCACCCGCGTCAAACTTCAGCCTGGCGAAGACGTTCTGATTTTAGGAGGAGGCAGCGGCGTGGGCAGCGCAGGAATTCAAATCGCCAAAATTCTAGGCGCGCGCGTCATCACCACCGTGGGCAGCCACGAAAAAGCGGAAAAGACTCGCGCGCTCGGCGCCGATGAAGTCATCGTCCACACGCGCCAGCAAATCAACGCGGAAGTGAAGCGGCTCACCAACAAGCGTGGCGTCGACGTGGTCTTCGAGCACGTCGGCGAAGCGACTTGGCCGCAAAGCGTGGCGTCGCTCGCCGTCAACGGACGGCTGGTCACCTGCGGCGCAACCACCGGCTTCGACGCGAGAATCGATCTGCGCTTCCTCTTCAGCCGGCACTTGTCGATTCTTGGCTCCTACATGGGCAGCAAAGCGGAACTCTTTCCCGTGCTGGACCTTGTCGTGCGCAAACAGATCCGCCCCGTGCTCGATAAGGTGTTCCCTCTCGCCGAAGCCGCCGAAGCGCACCGCCGCCTCGAAGACCGCGCTCAATTCGGCAAAATCATTCTTAAGATTTGATTGCGTCTTTGTAGAGACGGGTCTACTCCATCACGCTCTGCAAGAACTTGCAGCTTTACCATAATCAAATAAAGATTCCGCTCTTCGGCCTCCCGGCTAATGCGTTTACAAACAATGCGATGGAGATTGGCAATTCGTGTGCTACACTCCGCGCCTTCTGCGGCCTTTTCTTCTGGACACGACTCAGAGAGTCGCCCGCCTTGACGGGCAGGCGCGGGCGCAGCCCTTCGTTCCTCAGAATAGGCAAGCAGCGCCCCTACGGCCCGCTCGTCACTATTTTGATCTAGTGCGGCACGCTCGAATACTTCGAATAATTTGGATACGCCGGAACCTTGGGAACGACCGGCGGATTCTTCTTCAGTTCGTCCATAACGAGTTGCACAGCCTTTTCGAGCTGCGCGTCGTGGCCTTCGCGCCATGCGTGGGGGTCGAGATCAACGTCATAGTCCGGCTGTACGCCATGATTTTCGACGTCCCATGTTCCCTGCGGCGTGAAGAACGCAAAATCCGGCGAGGTAACGAAACCGCCATCCATGAGCGCCGGATAGCCGCCAATTCCCACGAGGCCGCCCCACGTGCGCGTGCCGACCAGCGGGCCAAGCCCTACGTGGCGGAAATACCACGGCATAGCGTCGCCGCCGGAACCTGAAAATTCATTGGTGATCATCGCTTTGGGGCCGAACATGCCCAGCGGCGTGGTGGAAATCGCGCCATTCCTCGGAATCCAATAGCTCCAAACTTTGCGCTGCATGATGTCGATAATGTAATCGGCTGCCTGGCCGCCGGCGTTGAAGCGCTCGTCGATTACTGCGCCCTGCTTATTGAGCGCCGCGAAGTAGTAGCGGTTGAAGTTCGTGTAGCCGCCCTCCGCCGTATCGGGTAGATAGACGTAGCCCAGTTTGCCGCCGCTCATCTCGTTCACTTTGCGAATGTTGTCCTCGATCCATGCGCGATTGCGAAGCGCCTCCTCGTTTGCAATGGGCACGACGGTAACGGTGCGCGAGCCGCTTCCGTCGGCGTTGGGTCCCACTTTCAGCACCGTCTGTTTTCCCGCCGTCTCCTGGAAAAAACTATAGACGTCGTCCGTGCTCCGAACCTCGCGCCCGTTTACCGCGAGCAGATATTCTCCCGCAACGACGTTCACTCCCGGCTGCGTCAGCGGCGCGTATAGACGAGGATTCCAGTTCTCGCCGAAGTAGACGCGCTTGAACCGGTAACGTCCGTTTGCGATCTCATAGTCCGCTCCGAGCAGCCCCACCTGGATCGGCGGCACCTGGGGAATATCGCCGCCGCCCACGTACATGTGACCGATGTTGAATTCGCTCAGCATCTGGTTGAAAAGGTAGTTCAAATCGTCGCGCGTGGCGATTCCAGGCAAGAAGGCCGCGTACTCTTTTTCAAGCGCAGGCAGATCGAGGCCGTGGTAGTGCCGGTCGTAGAAAAAGTCGCGCTCAATCCGCCACACTTCGTGATACATCTGTTTCCATTCCGCCTGCGGATCCACCAGGACTTCCATGTCGTCCAGCGCCAATCTTCCGTCGCCCGGCTTGACGGCCTGTGCCGCGGAAGTGATAAACCAATTCGGGCCTTGCTGATAAAGCAGTTTTTCGCCGTTGAACGACACTGCGAAATTTTGAATTCCCGAGACGATCGGCTCCGTCTTGCGTTTGCTCAGATCGAATTTGTACAAGGCAAGCCCAAATTGTCCCGCTGCGGCTGCGGTCTGCGGAAATTGTGCGACGAACAATTCGCCTTCCTTGCCGTTAACCAGGGCCACATAATTGCGGGCGGGAATCGGAAGCGCGAGAATGCGCTGGCTGATGTTGTCGAAGTCGATGGTGACTTTGGCCGCTTCCTCCTTCTTCGCGACGGTCTTGTCTTTATCCTGATCCTGCACCTTGTCGTCGCTCGCAGCCGATTTGGAATTGTCCGCGTCCTTCTTTTCTCCTACCACTTTTTCTTCGTCGCTCTCCGGAGCCAGCGGCGAAGGCAAATCCTTGCGCAGCACAACCACGTACGCGCTGCTGGTCACCGTGTGGTCGTCAGTAGACATATTCAATCCGAAAAATGTGGGCCCTACATTTGTGCTCGCGAGAAAATAGAGATACTTCCCGTTTTTGTCGAACACCGCCGATCGCGCATCGCTCATCCCGTCGGTAATCTGCGTCGACTGGTGCGTCTCCAGCGAATACACAAACACCGCATGCATGTAATTCGGCAAAACCCTGGTATACGCGATCCAGCGGCTATCGGGCGACCAGGAGGGATTAAATGACAAGTCGTCGTAATAATTCGTATCGACTTTCACGGGAGTCGGATTATCCAGATCGACGTACCAGAGATTCAGTCGCTTGTCCGTGTACGCGATCTTCTTGCTGTCCGGAGACCACTTCGGCCCGTAAAAGAATGACGGCTTGCCGAGATCGATCTTGCGCACTTCGCCCATACCGCTCTGATCTTCCAAATGCAGCGCGTATTCGCCCGATTCGTCGGAAAAATACGCGATCCATTTTCCGTCCGGTGACCACGCCGGGTCGCGTTCCGCAACACCGGGAGAATTCGTCAAGTTGCGAATATCGCCCTTCTCCGCCGGCACGGTAAGAATTTCGCCGTGCGCTTCGAACACCGCGCGCACTCCGGTTGGAGAAATCTCCGCGGCCGATATGCTTTTCGCCACCTTTTCGAAGTGCGGCCGCACTTGCACCAGATCTGCATCGATATGCACGTTCACCGTATGCTCGCTGTGCGTCGCCAGGTCGTACAAATGCAAAGAGCCGAAGCGCTCGTACACAATCGCTCCCGGCCCAGCATCCGCCGACTTGATCGGGAATCCCTTGCTCTCCAGCAATTGCCGCGCCTTGCGCGTTTTCGTGTCATACGCAAACAGCGTGAACGGCCCGTTCTCGTCCGACAAATAATAAATCGTGTCGCCCACCCACATCGGATTTCTGTCGTTCCAGTCCACGCGCGGTACTTTCACAATCGACGAGTCCGCCAGATTCGCGATCCACAGTTGCCCTGCCGTACCTCCACGATAGTGGTCCCAGGTCGAATACGGGTTCGGCTCCGGCCGGTAGACAATGTGCGTTCCATCCGGCGAATACGAACCTTCGTAAGCGATGGGCAGCGGCAACTCCGTCGGGAAACCGCCGCTGAGCGGAACTGTATAAAACCTCACAACCCCTCGCGCATATGCGGCGCGCGGCGATGTGAACAGCACGCTTTTCCCATCGGGCGTCCATCCCGCCGCGATGTCCGGCCCCGCGTGAAACGTCAGCCGCCGCGGCGTTCCGCCCTCTGCCGGCACAACGTACACGTTCAGCGTCCCGTCATATTCGCCCGTGAACGCGATCATTTTCCCGTCGGGAGAATAATGCGGCCCAGCCTTGATGCCCGGCCCCGCCGTCAGCCGAATCGCTTCGCCGCCGCTGCGGCTCACCTTCCACAGGTCGTCGCCGTACACAAAGCAAATGTCTGTCCGGCTCAGCGTCGGCTGCCGCAAAAGCAGCGGCTTGTCGCTTTGCGCATGACTGCAAATCGTGAACAGCAGGACCGCCAAGCCGAGCATGGCTTTCTTCATCGAAAAACTCCTTTATTAGGTTGGACCAGTGGAAAGGGAGTCAGCACGATATGCTCCGTTATCCTTCCTGTCAACCGCCCTTTCCCCGCCCCGCGCCGCCTTATCGTTCCGCCCACCTAAGGGCGAATCCCGACGCGCTGTTCATCGAGACGCCCCTGCCTGCGATGATTTGCAACAGCGAGCGCAAAGTGCGAAAATCTTCTGTAGCGCACAGGAGACTCGCTCATGGCCACGCAGCTCGCAAAAGGCGTCACGCTCGAGACGCCGGAAGAAGCCACGAACTTCCTCAAAAAAGAAGGCATTCTCTTCGCGCAGCTCGACCGGCTGGTCAACTGGGCGCGCCGCAGTTCCATTTGGCCGATGTCTTTCGGACTCGCCTGCTGCGCCATCGAAATGATGTGCTTCGCCGCGTCACGCTTCGATGTCGCGCGCTTCGGCGCCGAGGTTTTTCGCGGCTCGCCGCGCCAGTCCGACCTGATGATCATCGCAGGCCGCGTTTCGCAGAAAATGGCGCCCGTCATCAAGCAGCTTTACGATCAAATGCCAGAACCGAAATGGGTCATCTCCATGGGCGTCTGCGCCACTTCCGGCGGCGTCTTCAACAATTACGCCATCGTGCAGGGCGTCAACCAGGTAATCCCCGTGGACGTTTACGTTCCCGGATGCCCGCCGCGCCCGGAAATGCTTCTTTACTCGCTGCTGCAACTCCAGAGAAAAATCGAAGGCGAGCGTGGCAGCTTCCTCGAAGCCATCAACACCGGCAAGAACCGCAACCCGGGCATCGCCGCCAACTAGAATCTCAATGCCGCTTGCTAATTTGACGACACCGCAAATGAAGGAGTTCGACCGTTTCTGCCAGCGCTTTGATTTGGTGCCTCTAGAAGCGCAGCCAAAATCGTGCCGATTCCAGACAAAGAATGGAACCATCGGCTCGTATCGCTATTCGACGGCAGGCGAAGTTCAAAAAGCTGCGGGACACCACAGGTGGGAATGGCACAGCATTTGCGACCACGATCTTCCGAGAAACTCATTCTCTGTCGTCGTTCTCCATGGCAAGCCGGATAAGAGTAATAGGTATGAGGAACGATTCTTTCTCGCACCTGTCGCGCTATTCGTGGAACACGATATCTGCAAGAAAGCCAGCCTGAACGCGATCAATTCAGGCGGCTGGGGTAAGGCCAGTTTTCTTTGGGATTCGCAATACTCGTTCGATGAACCACTGCTGCGTCAAAGTCTCCAGGGGCTGTGACGATCGGCTCCTTACAACCAAATTTTGCTTTTGAGAATTTTCCTATCGCGCGCTTCATCCGCGCGAAGTAGTGTTCGTGGCGAAGAGTACCGAGCAGGAATTTTACGTGCAGGACTCGGTTTTTTTGTGCGTAGCGGGGATTTCAAAAACCTCGGCTTCGCCGCCGGACCATTTCACTTTGCTTCCTGGGTCCATCTGTTCGCGACGAACATAGCCCATTCCAATCACGGCACCGAATTTTGTCGAGCGCGCCGCGCGCGTCACAAATCCAATTTCCGTCCCGTGTTCAGCGGAATTTTCCGCGGGCCACGCAAACAGTGGCTCGCCTGCGCGCGGAATCGCGTCGCCGGAAAATCGCAGCATCACGCGCCGCCTTTGAATTTGTCCGCGCGAACGCACCCGCTCGACAATTTCCTGGCCTGTGTAGCAGCCTTTTGTGTAGCTGATGTGCGTGGACTCAAGCACGGCCTGATGCGGAATCTGATTTTCGTCGAAGTCGACGCCGTACCAGGCAATTCCCTCTTCGAGCTGCAAGATATTCAGAGCTTCGTAGCCAACGGGTCCGCCGCCACGCTTTCGCGCCGCATCGAGCAGCGAATTCCACAGTGGAGCGAGATTTTCGCGCAGAGTCAGAAATTCCGCGCCAGGCGCACCGTTCGCGGAAGTGCGAATTACGCGGCACGAAATTCCGGCGATCTGTTTTTCTGCGTGCGCAAATTCTCCCAGCGAGTTCAGATCCATGGCGCATAATTCATGCACAATTTCAGCGGCTTTCGGGCCTTCGAGCGCCAGCGTGCCGAATTTCTCCGACCAATCCTCCATCGTGACATCATCCATGATGATGAATTTGTCGAATGTCTCAAGGAGTTTCGCGCGAATCATGGCGTGCGAAATGACCAGCAAGCGATCTTCCAGCGTGAGCGTTTCCACTTCCGCGAGAATCCTCCCTTGTGGATTGAGCAGCAGCGAAATATTTCCGTGACCCGCAGTAAGGTCGCGGATGTTGCCCGTAAGCATCGCATTCAAGTAGCGCACGCGGTCAACGCCAGTGAACGAAAGGACACAACGATAATTTATGTCGATCAGCGCGACAGATTCCCGCGCGAATTTGTATTCACGCTGGGGATCGCCGTAATTCGCGGGCAGCACACAATCAAAATATTCTCCGGGCTTCGCCACAAAATGCGCGCCCAGCTTTTCGTGCTCAGATTTGAGAGGCGTCTCGATGCTCATCTGGGGAGTTCCGTCAGCTCATCTTATCAGATGCACAGCGCGCCACGCGGCTGCGCGAAGTTGCTATACTGAACGACAATGACACACGCGAGCACAAAAGATGCGCTAATCCACGAAATTCTGCCCGTAGGCGTGCTGCAATGCAATTGCCACATCGTCGGCGACCCGCAAACGCGCGAAGCCATCGTGATCGATCCGGGCGAGGATGTGGATCGCATCCTCGCGGCGCTTGCGAAGCATCGCCTGACGGTGAAGGCCATCCTTGTTACGCACGCGCACATCGACCACGTCGGCGGGCTTAAGAGATTGCACGACGTTACCGGCGCGCCAGTGATGATGAATGAAGGGGATCTGGAGATGTACCGCGCCATGGATTTTCAGGCGGAATTTCTCGGCACCGATCCTCCGCCGCTCGCGAAAATCGATACGCTGCTCACCGAAGGCCAAACCATCCGCTGGGGAAATTACGAGGCGCGCGTGCTTCACACGCCGGGACATTCCGCCGGCAGCGTCAGCCTGTATTTGCCGTTTTCCGCGAATCAGCGCGAAGCTAATCGCATTGCGGTACCAAGTGCACCGGCAGAAAAATCGTCTGGCGGCGTGCAAGCGCCCTGGCTCTTCGCCGGAGACACGCTCTTTGCAGGAACAATCGGCCGCACGGATTTATGGGGCGGGTCGTATCCCGAAATTATTCGCTCAATTCGTTTGAAGCTGCTCACGCTGCCGGAAAACACGATTGTGTTTCCCGGGCATGGTCCAGCGACCACGCTAGGTGAAGAACGCGAGTCGAATCCATTTCTGCAGTCACGCTGAGCACGATATGGATTTATTCGGTCTGCACAGCGGACCAACACTCACTGTGCCGATTCGCGCAGCAGCACGATGTCGGATTGCGTGTTGGCGCGGAGGAGGACGAGAGTTTTGCCGTCCGGCGACCAACCGCCTGAGGTGATGGTACCGGAGGTGAAATGAGTAATCTGGCGGCCCTTGGAGCCGTCGAGCGGCTGAATCCATAGATTCGCCACGCCATTTTCCGTGATGGGATACGCAATCGCTTTCTCATCCGGAGTGAACTCCGCGCCGCCAGAAACGCGCGGATCGGGCGTCAGCGTGCGGCGCGGCGGATTGGGTCCAGCATTGAGGGCCACAATTTGCAGATGGATGTGGCCAGGCGCACCTTCCGTAAGGAACGGCAACTGCTTTCCATCTGGAGAGACTCCACCAATGGATTCCCCCACGAATTCGTTGGGAATCGTTGTTCCCGGGACGATCTCCGCTGTACCGCCCTCAGCCGGCATTTCCATAATTCGGTCGCCATTCGTATTGAAGTAATACACTGTCTTGCCATCCGGTGAACATGCCAAATTCTGGAGCAAACCTACTTTGTCCGACAGCTGTTGAGCATTTGAACCGTCGGAATTGATTCGCCAAAGCTCGTCGGCTACTACTCCGTTTGTGGAATTGTGGCCAAGCCAACTCAGCACGACGTGACCGCTTCCGCAAGGAGCTGCGGCAAGTATGACTCCTGCAGGATCGCTCAGAAGTGTGGTCCTGTTGGTACCGTCGCGGCTTACGCGAAAGAGATTCGTTTCATTGGTGACAAGAAGGTCATCGTTGTTCGCCCAATTCAGAAAAAATATGTCGGGTATTTGAAGGGGTGCTTCGGCAGGTGAAGATTCCTGCGAGCCAGCCGCAGGTAGAAGATAAGGAGTACGGATCGTTTTCCCTTGTACTGTAGCCAGCATTTTGCCGTCGGACGAGATCGTCAGCGTCTTATAGTTGTTCGTATCGCGCGTGATGGCATGGAACGCTCCGCTGGGATAGGAGACATATCCGATTTGCTGTTGGAAATGTGTCGTGATGCCTGAATAAGCCGCAACCAAACCGCGTACGTCGGGCAGCCAGTGCATTTCAAATAGGATTCTGTCCTTAAACTCCACGAGGGTGGTCGACTTTGCGCTGGCCACGTCGAACAACACGATCGTCCTTCGCCCTGGCGATACATACGCGATTTCTTTTCCGTCGGGCGACCATGCCGGAAAAAGGCCAGGACTCGTGTCTTTCTCGATCAGAAGCGTCTTCTCATCGCTGCCGTCGGGACTAGCGCTGAGCAGCCGATATTGGCCTACCACCGGATCATTTCCGCGCAAATAGGCGATCTCTTTTCCGTCGGGCGAAAACGTAATGTCCGTGTCCACATCACCGGCGATTTGCTGTGGCGTGCCACCAAGCACCGGCGCGCGAAACAGATTGTAGGAGGTGCCACTTTGATCGAGAGCCTTGCGAAAATAGATGTAATTTCCGTCGGGTGAGAAAGCGAGGCTCAAGTAGCTGGCAAATGACGGCGGGATGATCTGTGTGTCGCTGTTCGTCGGCACGTTGCGCAGCCAGAGGCTCTCTTTTCCGCTTTCCTCCTGCACGCTGAGAATGTATTTGCCATCGCCTGAAATTGCGGCGAGTTGCGCTTCGCCCGTGCTGGTCACCTGCGTGACGCTGAAATTCTGAAAAGGAACTGGCGCGGCGCGATTGAGAAACGCATAAATTCCGTAGGCCGCAGCTCCTGCGAGAATCAGCACGATGATCACTATCGCGAGCGCGCCGAATTTATGTTCGCGCGCGACGGCGGCAACGCTAGACGAGCCAGAAATGTGCATGGCCGATCTTGCCGCGCCGCTTGACGATCCTGAAGAACCGCTCGCGGTCGCTGCTGGCATCGCGTTGGAGGACGCGGTCGCATGCGAGGCTGCCGAACGTCCTGAATCCGTATCGCGCTTGAGCCGCTTCAAATCCGCGCGCAATTCCGCAGCGGATTGGCAGCGCACGTTGCGGTCTTTTTCGAGGGCCTTATTGATGATGCGCTCGAGATCCGGCGGAAGCTCTGGATTCACGCGCATCGGCAGCACAGGCGCGCGATTCAGAATCGCATCGTGGAGGATCGCCGTCGTATTTCCCTTGAACGGTATTTGGCCCGTTGCCATTTCGTAGAGCACAGCACCGAAGCTGAACAAGTCCGTGCGCGCATCAAGGTCTTCGCCGCGCGCCTGCTCGGGAGACATATATGCAACAGTGCCGACCGTCGCGCCGGGGCTGGTCAATTGATCGGTCAATTGATCGCGAGTCGCTTGCGTCATGCCCTGGTCCGCTGGATAGCCCGACGCGTGCGCGTTTTCGGTGACTTTGGCGAGGCCGAAATCGAGCACCTTCGCGTGTCCGCGCGTGGTGATGAAAATATTCGCGGGCTTGATATCGCGATGAATGATTCCATTGGAATGCGCGGCATCCAGCGCGCTCGCGATTTCAATTCCCCAGTCGAGCACTAGATCGAGCGGCAGCGGCTTGCCTTCGATGCGATGCTTGAGGGTTGAGCCTTCCAGGAACTGCATGGCCAGAAACGGCTGGCCGTTGCTCTCGCCGATTTCGTAAATCGTGCAGATGTTGGGATCGTCGAGCGCCGAAGCGGCACGTGCCTCACGGCGCAAGCGTTCGAGGGCAGATGCGTCGCGCGCCGCATCCGCCGGCAGGAATTTCAGCGCGACCATGCGGCCGAGATTCAGATCTTCCGCTTTATAGACGACACCCATGCCACCGCCGCCAAGTTTTTCGACGATGCGGTAATGCGAAACTGTTTGTCCGATGAGCGGGTCTTTATCTGTCATCCTGATTTCACTGCGTGTGCGTTACCACTTGCGCGCGAATTGTATGGTTTGAGGAAGGGCTAAGTCAACGCGCGACATATACGCGACATATACAGGGTGTGGAGGCCATAACATCACAGATTCACCATCCAGGGAGTATAATCCGGCTGTCACACGCTAGCCAAAGGTGTGGCGAAGGAGACATCTGATGAAGGGGAATTGGATTCTTTGTTTGGCGGCAGGAATGCTCGGTGGAGCAGTCATGCATTTTGCCTGGATTCAGCCGGTTCATGCTCAGGTTTTTCGTATTGCGCCACAGCAAGTAAGCGCTCAGGAGTTGGTTTTAGTGGATCAAAAAGACAAGACCTTCGCAACTCTGACTGTGACTAAAATAAACGGAAGAGAAGTATTTGAAATCATCGGAAAGGATGGACAGGTCATCGCAAGAGCAGGCGAGGGACCCCAGGTTATTCACTAACTTCCTTCCCGCAATCGACATCGCGCATGGCTGGCAACACACCTGCGTTGAACTATGCTCGGAGGATCACTGCCCGCTTGCCTCACGCGCGTCGCGTTCCGCGCGCAAATTTTCCATCACGCTCTGGATCAGTTGCTTGGCATTTTGCAGTTCTTCGTTAATCAGGCGCATGTCCATCGGAGGCTGCTGCGGATTTGCGGCGCTCCGGCAATAGATTCCGTGCTGTCCGATTAAAATCATTGCGTCCGTCAATAGATCCAAAGACACTGCCAGCCGGCCGCGATGCGGCCCCATCATGGTTTCGTAGTGTTCCAATTCCTCGCGGCGCTTTTCAAAAACGCTCATCTCATTCACTCCGTCCGATATCGATTCGGCTTCCACGATACTCATTCGCGCGAATTCCGGCAACGGCGGCTCTTTTCGGCGTAGTGTACCCTGTAGTGCCAAATTGTGTTGCAATCGAGGAACTCGTCATCAGGCATTGCTTGGCTTGCTCGTGTTTCCGATTCATAATGAGTGTGGACTTAGGCGCCGCCGCGCGAGAACGTCGAGGTAAATTCTCTTCGCACCTCTCGGAAGGAACGTCCCCAGGCCTGTTCCTCCCCGGCGGACAGTCACAAAGCGAAACGCGTTTCCGCGCGCCGCATATTTTCCGAGCGCGGATGGTACGCGATCGCAGCGGGGGAAAACCATGAGGCGCTCCGATTTGGTCAGCAATAATTCAAAGGGAAAAACGCCGCGCACTTCGCAGGTCGTCTTTGGCGAACGCCAGCACCTGCTGCGCGTCCTGGATTCGGTGGAGCACAGCGCCCTGCCGCACGGGCGGTTCGAGCAGGAGCGCCGCGTAGTCGAGCAGTTGATCCATGCCCGCACGCAGGAGCTCAATCGCATCAATGGTTCCTGGGACGAAAAAGTCGGGCTTGTGCTCAGCGCGGAAATCAAGCCGGACATTCTCGACAAACTTTATCGTGACACGCCCGGCGAAGATTATTATTTGCTCCGCCTCATCAGCGAGCATCCGAAAGTTTCCGCCAAGACGCTGCGCCGCCTCGCGAAACATCCCTACGCTGCGATTCGCGAAAACATCGCGCGTCATCCCAACGCCGACGCGGCAACGCTTACTTCTCTCAGCAGAGATCGCACGCAGCCGCTGTGGTATCTGGTGGCGTTCAATCCCAACGCGCCGGTGGGCTTGCGCCAGAAATTGCGCGAACGCATGCGGAAGCTCGGCGAAAAAACGGCCACGCAGTAGCTTTGGTCGCGCGCAAACTCAACGCCCGTGAGATGGATCTGCCGATGCGGCGACATCCACATCAACGAAAATTCCTTGCGCTGCGAGTCCCGGTGGATAGCAGTTGCCGTCCGCAGCGTAAGTGCTGCGGCATCGCGCTGTGAGATTTTTCCTCCGCGGCGACTGCGCGATTTGCCAGACGTTTGCAAATGGGACGCCGCTCTGCGCAGCCTCCAGGCCCCTTACCGAAAAAACGCATCCCGGCGATGGCGGGCACGCATCGTTGTAAACAAAAAACGAAATGGCCCGCGCGCCCGCATTTTGGCGCACATCCTCGGCGGTAATCACACCGCCCGCTCCCGGCTTATCGCGAATCCCTGAACAATAAACACCAGCGCGATACTCCGATGCATTGACGCCATCCACCCACGCGTAGAGATAATCTCGCTGTTCGGGCAGCAGCCGCCCGCCCTCTTCCTGATCCAGAAAAATGACGTCGCCGCGCGGAAACCCTTCTGAGCGCGCTGCGCTCGCAGCTTCCTTCGCATCGCTTGCGCCAAGCCGCGCCGCACCGCCGGCCAATCGCAAATCTCGCAATTCTCTGTCCAGCCTGCCATTGAATAGCACCAAAAATCCGAACCCATGCTCGCGCAGGATTTCACGCCTCCCCGCCCACGTAGTCGCGGTTTCTCCCGGCGGCGCGTTCAGCCAATAGCCACTAAAATCGAATGCCTTTCGCAATGCATCCAGCACCGCATCGCCCGGATAATCGTTTCGATCGAACCCGAGGTAAACCGCCGCCTTCTCGCGCGCACTCGCGGCGGACTGTTCACCGGAGGTGCTGCTCAGCAGTCCATCGCGAGCGCCCAGCGTTATCGCTGCGAGACCCATCGCAAGAGCTACGAGAACCCCCATCATCAGGGACCTAATTCCGTGTCTGGACTCTGTCGCGTCGGAAAATCGCCTCATTTTTATTTGCTACAACCTCGCTCCCGAGTGGGAAACTTTGCGCGCTCACTCAGCGTCTTTTAACATAGCTCCCGTACAGCCGCGGGAAAAGGGAGAACTGTGTTTGGCCTGACTGTGCTGGATTACTCCGCGTATATTGGCCTCACGGCGGTCGGCTTCGCTACCGCCAATATCCTGATCGGGTTGCTGATTCTAGGCCGCTACAGCCCGTGGCGCTATTGGCCGCATCGCCGTTTCGATATTTTTGGCCTCCATCGCTGGACCGGCTACGCCACGCTGGGCTTCACGCTCGCCCATCCTCTGCCGCTGCTGCTGAACCGCAGCCCGCATTTTCGCGTTCTGGATATTGCTTTTCCCGTGTGGTCTCCGTTGCAGCCGCTATGGAACACCATCGGCGCCGTCGCGCTATATCTCCTCGTATTTATCATTGTTACGTCGCTCTACCGCATCCAGCTTGGCCGCCATCTCTGGAAACTGTTTCATTTTTCGACGTACGTGGCAGCAGCTGGCCTCTTTATCCACAGCATTTTGACGGATCCGAATCTCACCGGTCACGGCGTTGATTATCTCGATGGCGGCAAAGTTTTCGTCGAAATTTGCTGCGTGATTGTCATAGCCGGCTCCGTCTGGCGCCTCCGTCATGCTCGCAAAAAACGAGTGGCGGAGCGTCTCGCGCGCATTGGCCAGCCTGCGGCCGCCGATTAGCTATCCGACCGCCGCCGGAAAATGCCTGTTAACATTTCCCCAGCCAACCTCGTATTGATCTGTAGAGGAACAGAAAAGATCGTCCGCTCCTCATACAGCTGTGCTCCGCTAATGCGGGTTGGGAGGGCAAGATGTCCGACAACATGTCAGCAGCCATAGTTATCCCAGCGATGTTCATTTGCATCGCCTGGATTGTGTGGATTGTGGCAAATAGCCGGCGCCGCAGCCGAATCGCCGAAATTCAAAGGGACATCCATGCCAAACTCTTCGAGAAGTTTGGATCTAGCCAGGAGCTGATCGAATACCTGAAGACTGACGCAGGCAGCAAGTTCCTCGATTCCGCCGCACTCGAACACACCAGGCCTTTCGGCCGCGTTCTCGGCTCGATTCAAGCCGGCTTGATTCTTTTCCTTCTTGGCATTGCTATGTTGATCGTGCGTTTCACCATGCCGTACGAGAGCTTCAGCGCGATCGAACGGGCGCAAACAGCTCACGGATTCTTGGCAGTCAGCTTGTTGCTTCTGGCTCTGGGCCTCGGCTTCTTGGCTTCCGCTGCCGCCTCTTATAAGCTCTCAAAGAACTGGGGATTGTTTGAACGGGAACTCGGCTCGAAGCGTTAGGGTTTCGCTTGCGGAGGGTTGCTTCTGTGCGCGCTCATGCTGAATCGCTCGATTGCGCGGAGATTTCCTTCGCTTCCGGCGAGGCCGCGCAACAAGCGGCCGCTGGGCCAGTCAGCGCTCTCTCGATGAGCGAAGCGGAATTCCGCGCATTCTACGAGCAAACTGCTCCGCAGCTTCGCGGCTATCTCCGGCGTGTGATGGGAGAGCCAAGCGGCGCCGACGACCTGCTTCAGGAGTCCTACTTGCGCCTGTTGCGCGCGCCTTCCGCTCCTACGGAGGAGGCTCATCGCAAGCACTATCTTTTCCGCATCGCAACTAATCTTTTGCGCGATCATTTCCGCGCTGCAAAGCGCCAGCCGACGGTTCTTCCCGAAGCTACTGCTACAGAAACAGCACATCCAACGCACGATCTGGCGATCGAGAGCGACTTGCACCAGCTTCTCTGCAAACTAAAGCCGCGCGAACGCGAACTTCTTTGGCTCGCCTACGTGGAAGGCTATCGCCACGACGAAATTGCCAAGCTCTTGAGCTGCCGGACTGCCAGCATTCGGCCGATGTTGTTTCGCGCGCGAGGCAAGCTGGCAGAGCTTTTGCGCACCTGCGGTTGGAAATCTGATTCGCAGGGACAAACGAGGAAACAAGAAAAGCAGGAAGAGGTGTCACAATGAATCAGGAACATTGCATTTTCGAAGAAAAAATTGCCGCCGCGAATCGCTCCGGCCAATGGAGCGACGAACTTCTGGCGCATCTCTCCGGCTGCCAAATTTGTGAAGAAGTGGCGCTCGTTTCCAGCTATCTCTCAGAATCCGCCGCCGCGCCAGTATCCGCTGCCATTGCCGATCTGCCAGATCCGACTCTCATTTGGTCCAGAGCGCAACTCGCCGCGCGCCGCGAGGCTATCGAACGAGCGATGCGCCCGATTCTTTGGGTGCGCCGCTTCGCATTCGCTCTCGCCGCAGTCGTATTTGTCACTGCGATCATTTCCGCCTGGCCGCACATCGCGTCCTTCTTTGCCGGTTTCGTGGAAGCCTGGTCGCACCCGGCGCAAACGAGTCATAGCGGAAACAGCGCCCTCTTGTTGCTGTTGACGGCGGGCTTTCTGATCCTCGTTCCGGTGATCTTTGGCGTTTACGCTTCCTGGTCCGAAGACTAGCGCTAATTAATTCCCTTTTCCCCCGGCCGTCGCAACCAGAGCTCGCTCGCAGCCGTGCTTTTCCAGCGTCTAACCTCTAACCTCCAGAATGTGCTAGTCTGCGCCTCGCTTCATCGCGCCTTTCGTCCATAGGAGGCATTCATGACGAATTTGCTACATCGTCTGCGTACACGCCGCGTCGCAGCTGCGCACCTGAGCACCATTATTTTCGCGGCGCTTTTCGCGCTTGCGATTTTCTTCGCGCCCGCCCGCGTCTTGGCGCATGACGAGCACGGCACCACGTTCAACGCTTCTTCCGGCGCGACTATTTATTACGAAGTCTTTGGCTCGGACAATGCCACGCCGCTCTTCGTCGCCAATGGCGGGCCCGGCTTCGACCACAATTATCTGCACGTTTCCGACGCCTGGGACACGCTCGCGCAAAATCGCAAAATCATCATGTGGGACCAGCGCGGCACCGGCCGCTCCGGGCCGCTCAAAGCGGGGGAAACCTGCACGCTCGCCGATCAAATCAATGACCTCGACGCTCTGCGCGCGCATCTCGGCTACAACAAAATCGATCTACTTGGCCATTCCTGGGGAGGTTTTCTCGCCATGGCCTACGCCGCGCGTTTCCCGCAGCACATCGAGCGCCTCGTGATTCTCGACTCCGCTGCTCCGAAATGGAGCGATACACTCTTCCTCTTCCATGATGTTTTTCCCGACGTGACCGCGGAAGAGGACGCCAACGCTTTCGTTGCCGATCTCCATGAACAGGATTCTGACGCGGCGCGCGACGCCTCAACCGCGCTTTACGAATCCATGCTCTTCTACGCGCCGGAGCATCGTGATGAATTCGCGCAGAAAATGGCCAACGACCACGAGTTTTACAACATCAATCGTCTGGTAAACGAAGACGTGCGCCGATTCGACCTGAATCCCGAACTTGCGAAATACCGCTTCCCTGTTCTCGTCGGTTGCGGGCGCTTCGACATGAATGTCGCGCCGCTCATCGCCTGGAACATTCACAAAGAGATTTCCGGCTCGCAGTTTGTCGTCTTCGACAAAAGCGGCCACATGCCGTTCTTCGAAGAGCCGGATAAATTCGTAAGCGTGATGAACGCGTTTCTTTCAGGGGAACCTTTGACTTGAATCTTTGAACTTTGCAATTTGAGCGAAGTCTGACAGATTGCGTGAGAGGCTAAAGCATTCTGCGCAGTTCATCGACGGTGATTTTCATATCCTGGGTTTGATTAGAATGTCTTCATGAGGAATTGGAGGACCGTCCTCAACTAAAGTTTCGATATAAAGTTCAATCGCTTCACGGATATTCTTCACGCCCTCTTCAATCGTCTCGCTTTGCGTGTGACATCCAGGCAACGTAGGACAAAAAACGTGATACCCGCCTTCGTCCTCCTTCTCAAAAATCACAGTGAATCGGTGCGCCATAGTAGCCCTCCGCATGGCTATCTTAACCCATGCCATTGCTGGATTGCAGGGACGACCTTAGCCGCTTCGTAAGACACAATCGTAAACGGTTTTCAGGCGTTAATATGAACGGCTTCCCCCATTTCGCCCACTTGCACCACCAACATTTTCGCCGGCTTCGGCACGCTTTGTCGCTGTTGGGTAACTTGCCGCCTCGGAGTAGAATTCCCAACGTGACGGATAGCGCTCCAAGTCAAGCGGACGTGCCCGCGCAACTGAATATTGCTGACGAATTTGTCTCGCGGCCCGCACGTGAGCATCCTGAGCGCGTTGCCATTCTCGGCGAGCCGCGCCCCTTCACAT
The DNA here is from genome assembly GCA_030037335.1 of Candidatus Acidiferrales bacterium. Classification (GTDB taxonomy): domain Bacteria; phylum Acidobacteriota; class Terriglobia; order Acidiferrales; family UBA7541; genus DAHUXN01. Next base: position 42,418 of record JASHRN010000174.1, read on the forward strand.
ACCGCGAAGTCGAAGAAGCCGTCAATCGCGCCGCGAACGTGCTTCGCGAATGGCATTGCGAGGCAGGCGACCGTGTCCTCATTGCGCTTCCCGATTCGCTCGAATTCATCGCCGCATTTTTCGGCGCCGCAAAAATCGGCGCTATTGCCGTTCCCGTGAATTCGCTCGCGCGCTTGGGCGATTACGCTCATTATCTTGCCGACACGGGCGCGCGCATCGCTATCGTTCACAAATCTGTTCTAAGCGAATGGCCTTCCGAATCGCCCACGGCGCTCGAAATCATCGCCATCGCCGGTGAATGCGCATCGGAAACAGCGGAACGCGAGCACTCGGTCGCCAAAAATCCCCAGAGCCCAATAACTTTCTGCTGGGAGGAAGAATGCGAACGCGCGTCGCCCGCATGCGCGACTCATCCCACAGCGGCGACCGATTCCGCATTTTTCTTGTATACGTCAGGCAGCGGCGGCCGGCCCAAAGCAGCCATTCACCGTCACGAAGACATGCTGCACACGTCCCGCGGCTACGCTCAGGGCGTTCTGGGAATTCGCTCCGATGACATCACCTATTCCGTCTCGAAACTTTTCTTCGCCTACGGACTCGGCAATGGCATGTACTTCCCGTTTTCGGTTGGCGCGCGAACGATCCTCGATCCGGGTAAACCGCGTCCGGAACGCACTGTCGAGATTCTGACGAAATATCGCCCAACGATATTGTTTTCCGTCCCCACTTTTTTTGCTGTGCTGCTTCGCGAAGCCGATCACGGGCTCGCGCTCGATTGTTCCTCTCTTCGCATGGCCGTTTCCGCCGGAGAAACTCTTCCCGCCGAAATTTTCGAGCGCTTCAAGAATAAATTCGGCGTCGAAATTCTCGACGGCATTGGATCTACCGAGATGCTGCACATGTTTTTGTCTGCGCGCCCGGGACGCGCACGCGCGGGAAGCTGTGGCTCCGAGGTTCCCGGCTGCGCCGCAAGGATTCTTCACGAAGACGACTCCGAAGCGACGCGCGGCGAAATCGGAAATTTGTGGGTTCGCGGCGGCGGCGCGTTTGCCGGTTATTGGAATATTCCCGAGCTCACCGCGCGCACGAAAAAAGGTGGCTGGGTCCTGACTGGCGACAAGTTCATCTGCGACGCCGACGGATATTTCCATTATTGCGGCCGCGCCGACGACATGATGAAAGTCGCGGGAATGTGGGTTTCTCCGGGTGAAGTCGAGAATGCCCTGCTCGGCCATCCGGCCATTGCGGAAGTCGCGGTTGTCGCGCGTGCGGATGAAAACGGCCTTCTTCATCCCGCTGCTTACATCGTCATCAAGAAAGAAAACAAAATTGACGCAAACGCGCAATTTGCGCAGGAAATTCGCGACTGGCTGCGCAAAAAAATGGTTTCTTATAAATGTCCGCAAACAGTCCAATTTGTCGAAAATCTGCCAAAAACAGCCACCGGAAAAATTCAACGTTTCCTGCTTCGCAACACAACTCATTGATGCTACAGAGGGTTAGCTGAACACAATCGAACAGGCCAAAGAGACAATTTGGCTCTTTTATGTCTCTCTTTCGGGTTTATATTGGCTGTATGGAGAGGCCATTTATGCCGCTGCAATTGCAGCCGGAAAGCAGCATTCCGCTCTACGCACAGATTCGCGACCAGATGCGCGCGCTGGTCTACGCAGGCGAACTCCGCCCCGGCGATCGCATCCCGGCCAGCCGCGAGCTTGCCGATCAACTGCGAATTCACCGCACGACGGTGGCGACCGCTTACGCTGAGCTCGAATCCGAGGGCCTGATCGAAGGATTCGTGGGCCGCGGCACTTACATCAGCCGCCGCAATCAACCGCGCGAATTCACTCCTGCGCCGCGTGTGCAGGGCGGGCCTCTACGCTGGGAGGCTCTCTTCGCCGACGAGCGCGCGGGCGATGGGCTGAGCCGGCTGATGCCGCAAGTTTCTGACGATACGATTGCGTTCATCAGCGCCAAGCCATCGGAGGGCTGCTTCCCCATCGATGATGTTCGCAAATGCGCCAATGAAGTTCTGAAGCGCGAGGGCCGCGAAATTCTGCAACTCGGCGCCACGGATGGATATGAGCCGCTTCGCCAAGTGCTGCTCCCGATGCTCGCGGCGGAAGGAATCGGCGCGAAGGAATCGAATCTGCTCATCACCGATGGCTGCCAGCAATCGCTCGATCTGCTCGCGAAAGCTTTCCTGCGCCCGGGAGACGCGGTCATCGTCGAGAATCCGACGTATCCCGGCGCGCTTTCGATTCTTTCCGGCGCGCGCGTGCGGTGTTTGCCTGTCGCCGTCCAGACCAGTCGCGTGAAACAGGCTTACGGGGGGCTCGATATCGCCGGCGTTGAGGCAGCGCTCGAGCAAAATCGCGTCAAACTGATTGTTGTCACGCCAGACTTTCAAAATCCTACCGGGACCACACTCCGCGGAGAAGATCGCCAAAAGCTGCTCGATGTCGCCGCACGTTTTCAAGTGCCCATCGTCGAAGACCACATTTACGCGCGCCTGCGGCTGCGCGGAATCGCCGAGCCTTCGCTGAAAGCTCTGGACCGTCATGGCATCGTCATCCAGATCGACAGCTTCTCGAAAATGGCATTTCCGGGATTGCGCGTGGGCTGGTGCATTGGCCCGCCTCGCGTCATTGAACGTCTGCGACAGTTAAAGCAAATCAGCGATTTGCACACCGATCAGTTGTCACAGGCAACGCTCGCCGAATTTGCGAAAACCGGCCTTTTGGAGAAACACCTCAAGCGCATGATCAAACTCTACGCGCGCCGCCTCGAGGTGATGGAAAAATCGCTCGAACGCCATTTACCCGCGGGCACGGAGTGGACGCGCCCGGATGGCGGAATGTCCATCTGGATCACGCTTCCCCCCGGTCTTGACGCCGCCGAGCTGCTCATTCACGCGCGCGAACAAGGCGTGCTTTTCGTTCCAGGGAGGTATTTTTTCGTTGAAAACCCTCAACCGAACACGCTGAGGCTTGGATTTGCGGGCGTGGAAGAAAAAGACATCACGCGCGGAATCGTCACGCTCGGCAATGTGATTGACTCGGAGATGAGAAAGAAGCAGCGGGGCACGCGGCGTGACACGGAAGACTCGGCCGCAAGGACTTCACGCGTACCACTGATTTGAAATGCAGTGGTGAGTGGCGAGTGAACAGCGAATACATCGCGCGGAAAACGCGCGAAAAGGAAGGAACGAGAAGCGATCCTTAGCGGCTGGGCTAAAGCCTGCCCTCCTGGAACGCCCGGCAGGAAGGCGGCGCGATATGGAAACTCAGCCGCAACGCAGATCGCGTCAAAGGCAGCGACGAGTAGTTAGTTTTTTGTTGTCGACGCGCCTGCCTTGGTGGCTAGCGGCGAGTGCCTAGAAAAAGCAAACGCGCTGACCGAGGCGAGATTCTTCACTGCGCTCAGAGTGACGAAAAAAACTACCAAGGCCGCAGAACTTCGCAAGAAGCGCGAAGCTCTGCGCTACAGCGGTAACAGCAGATTTCTCACCCTGTCCCGATCGACTGCATCGGGGCGGGGTTCGGAATGACAACGTAACAAGTCTAAAGAGATAAGACTCGGAGCCTGGGCGGCGAAGCGACACATCGGATCGGCGTCGAGCTGCGTTTGCGTCAGGCTAACGCAAACGGAGCCCGCGAAGCGGACCGTCCTTCGGCAACGCTCAGGGCAAGCGGGATGACACAAACACAAAAGCCGCAGAACTTCGCAAGAAAGGCGAAAAGATGAATGGCGGGATGAACCCGCCGCTACAAGGGCCGCAAAGCTCTGCGTTCCTGAGTTAGAACGAAAACGTCGTACGCAAGGCGTGCGCGAAGCGGTGGGAAATACGCGGCATCACTTTATGTTATGGCCGAGCTGAGGCCCGGCCCTGCTGGAAGGCAGACGCAGATCCGTTGGCATCATGTCAGTATCTAAACAAATATTGGCATAGTCGACATTCACGCTGTTCCCCTCGAATTGCCCATACAAGCTTACGAGTGCCCGAAGTGCGGCATTATCGAGTTTTATCGCAAGGCGGGTTTGTAGCTCTAACTTGGGCACTCGCGACGCATGAGACAATGCTGCAGTATTTGGCTTTAACCGCAAGTCGAGCTTGTGCCCTCGAAGTGGATTTTCTGCGAATCGAATGTATTCGGATGTATTTATTCTTGACACTCATCTAGAGAGGAATTAGATTCCGCGCGTCTGTTGTTCCTTAATGATCTGCATAAAAAGTAAAAATAAGGAGACGCGAATGAACATATTCAAGAGAAGCACGTTTGTTTTCATCCTGCTCGGGCTTGCATCGTTCGCTGCGGCGGCGCAAGACAATGCACCAGCCAGTACAGTTGGCCACTGGAGATTAAACGTCGAGAAATCAGATTATGGAACTACAGCTAAGCCGAAATCAGCCAGGATGACCATTACGGCTGATTCGACGGCCTCGCTGAAGTGGCGGGCCATCGTAACCGATGCCGATGGGAAGAGGCAGACGTACTACTATTCGGGTGCAGAAGATGGCCAGCAACATCCTGTCACGGGAAACAATCCGTGGAAGAGCGCGGCTTTCACTCGCGGCGACTCTGGCGTGACCAGCGAGTCGGTGGTTATGAAGGACGGTACAACCCTCAACATAGACATAAGTCTTTCCGCCGATGGAAATACGATGACCGCGAAGGATTCCAGCGGCGGGCCGACGGAGGTGTGGGAGCGCGTAAAAGCACCTAGAGCGAAAGCGCAATAGAATCTTCATTCCGCAGTCCGGCTCCGCATCAGATCGCTGAACCAACCAAAAATAGCGAGCGCGGAGGCGCGGGCCGACGAAACATGTCGGCCCCTACAAAGGCAACGGCAGATTCCGACGTCGCTCGGAACGAGCAAGTTACACGGAGTCGCGGCAACAGTGCACGTGCGTCGAGGCGAGATTCTTCGTCGCAAACCATGCTCCTCAGAATGACAATAAAAGGCATGGGGAGAGCGCGGCCTTCCAGCATCAGGATGAACAAGTAGCGCACCTACGACCGAAACGAAGCGGCGGGCCGACGAAACACGTCGGCCCCCGCAAAGGTCAGGTGTGCGAAGTTAGTTGGCGGGGAGTTTGGCGTATTCGGATTGGGCTTGTTTATAGATGGGGATGTCAGGGTCGGCGTGCTGCCAGAGGGCGAGAAAGTCCTGATAGGCTTTGCGGGCATTGGCGAGCGCATCGGGTTGCACTGACGGATTTGCGCCGCCATTTTCGGCGTGGCGGGATAAACCCGCCTCTACAGCATAGGCGCGAGCGAGGCCGAGATGAGCGAGAGCACCTATGGAGTCGATCAAGGTGACGCCACTATGGTTGATGATTTTTTGAAATTCGGCGGCAGCCGCACTTCCCTGTTTGGCCATCAGGTACGCTTGACCTCTGATGTATGGCAGTCGGACATCTGCAGACAAGTCATACGGAAGTGCGGGCTGAAGTATCTCAATGGCTTTTGAGGAATCGCCGTGAAGCAATGCCAACTGGGCGCGGATTGCCGGGATTTCTATGGATTGCGCAATGGTATCTTGCGGAAAGCGTTTGGCGAGATCATCGGCGAGGGCTTGAGCTTTGGCTGCATCACCAACGAGGGCCAAAGCGAAAGCAGCCACGAACTGAACGTCGCGGCCAGTCGAGAGCTGGAGCGCGGTTGACGAATACTGACGCGCCAATGTGCCGTTGTCGACGAGAGCTTCCCCTAGCGCGACGTCCACGTTGTAGTTGGCTATAACTTCATTGCCGTCATTTGCCTGAGTTGCAGCGCTTATCGCTTGCTGCATCAGATCGATGGCTTTGCGTTCCTGGCCTGAGTAAGCAGCGGTGTGCGACTCATTTGCGAGGAAGAGGGGCTCGGCCCGCTTGCCTTTTGACCACGAGACCTCGCGAGCCATGCTTGCCGGATCATTCTGCAGAAAGGCGATGTAATAGCTTGCAAGGTGAAGCAACGCGGAATCGCGATTTTTCGACTGCGCCTGTTGAATGACGGCCTGCGCCTCCTGCAAACGGTTCAGCTCGATATAGGCAAAAGCGAGATTTACATAGTCAGCGCCGTTTGGATCGAATCGGAAAGCTGCCTGCGATTCTGATAGCTGCTTGTCGAGTTGGCCCAGCTGACCGTAAAGCACTCCGAGATTTCCATGCGGTGCGCGACCTTTTGGATACTCGGACAGCCATAGCTCATAAACCTGAAGTGCTTTCTCGAGGTCGCCGAGGACGAACTCATCGTAATCGGAGTCGATATAGAGCTTCTCTTTTTCGGTAACGCGTTCGCGGAGTTCGTATGCTTTTGTGGCATCTTGCGCGGCGAGGTTTGGCTCGCCAAAATTGGAATAGGCAGTTCCGAGACCAGCATAGGCCACGGCGAAGTTGGGATCGAGCTGGATGGCTTGCTGGAAAAAAGGAACAGCTCCGGGGTTGTCGCCGGCGAGCACCGCTTGCCGGCCGCGGCTGAAGGCTTGCAGGGCTTCGAGCGAAGATGTGGAAGCCTGCTCGATGGGAGTGTCATATTTTTGGATGGTGCTAAGCGATTCGCCAAGCTGCTTGCGGATGTTCGCGGAGATTTTGCCGAGGGCGGCGAGAACGTCATTTTTGTCGCTGGCTTGAGCTTCCGTGCTGGCGAGAAGCTGGCCGTTGGCGCAGCCGAGCGCCCTCAGCGTCAGCAGATATTGGCTGCCGATTTGCGCGATGGAGCCGTCGAGGACAGCAGAGCTGGAGGTACGCACGCAGATGTCGCGCGCGGTATCAGGAGTGAGTCGCGCATCGGCGGGCTGGCCCATCATTTTGAGGGTTTGCTGGATGCGGTCCTCGGAAAGGAGATTCAGAAATGGCGATTGATCCAGCTGCACGGCGAGGCCCTGGCGGAGAGAGCCGTCGAAGACGGAGTCGCCGGTGGTGTTGGTGAAATCGGCGAGAACGATGGTGTCTTTGGAAGTGAGCGCGGGTGCACGATGAAGAAAAGCGTAGACGCCGTAGGAAGCGGCGCCGATGAGTACGAGTACGATGACGATTATCGCGGCGAGGCCGAATTTGTGTTCGCGAGCGACGGCGACGACGGTGGAAGAGCCGGAGGGATGAGCGGCGGCAGAACCGGAACGATGAGCGGCAGAGAGCGACGAACGGCCGGATTCGCCTGCTGTCGCAGGCGCGGGCGACCCAAGGGTCGCCCCTACGACTGAGATGGAGCGCCCGGCCCCGGAATCGGCCTCCGCTGGATTTTCGGCGGAGGGGACGGCGCGGCGGCTGGAGTCGGTATCGCGCACCGTCGCTGCTACCGAACCACTCGTATCGCGCTGGAGGCGTTTCAGGTCGGCGCGCAAATCGGAGGCGTGCTGATAGCGCAGGTCGCGATTTTTTTCGAGCGCGGTGCCGATGATGCGTTCGAGATCCGGAGGCACATCGGGATTCAGGCGAACGGGCGGCACAGGAGTTTTTTCGAGAATCGAATTGAAAATTATTGCGCTGGTATTGCCGCTGAAGGGCATGCGACCGGTGGCCATTTCGTAGAGAACGGCTCCGAGGCTGAATAAATCCGTGCGCGCATCAAGAGGCTCGCCGCGCGCTTGCTCGGGTGACATGTAGGCGACCGTGCCTACCGCAGTGCCGGGGCTGGTGAGATGTTCCGGCAACTCGTCGAGCGTGGCTTGCGCTGATCCTTCGTGGCCCGGCTGGCCCTGAGCGTTTTCCATTACTTTTGCGAGGCCAAAATCGAGGACTTTGACGTGGCCGCGTGCGGTGATGAAGATGTTTGCGGGCTTGATGTCGCGGTGAATGATGTTGCGGGCGTGAGCGGCGTCGAGCGCGTCGGCAATTTCAATGCCCCATTCGAGGAGCAGTTCGAGGGGCAGCGGCTTGCCTTCGATGCGATGCTTCAGCGTCGAGCCCTCGAGATATTGCATGGCAATGAACGGCTGGCCATTGTGGCCGCTGGCTTCGCCGATTTCGTAGATGGTGCAAATGTTCGGATGATCAAGCGCGGAGGCCGCTTGCGCTTCGCGCTCGAAACGTTCGAGCGCCTGAGCTCCTCGGGCCGCTTCTTCGGGAAGGAATTTCAGCGCGACGAAACGGCGGAGGCGGGTATCTTCGGCTTTGTAGACAACGCCCATGCCTCCGCCGCCAAGTTTTTCGAGGATGCGATAGTGGGAGATGATTTGGCCGTTGAGCGATGGCTCGGGCATGGGGGGAAATCTTAGGTCGAACAGCAGGCAAGGTCAATCACGGCGCTGTTCGGCGTTACCATCGCGAAAGAGCTGGGTGCTCTAAATGATGCCGGCGGAGGCTGATTGGAATTACGGATTATCGCTCTGAATGCGGGCGTATTCGGATTGGGCTTGTTTGAGGATAGGGACGCCGGGGTCGGCGGATTTCCAGCGCGTCAGGAAAGTCTGATAGGCGGCGCGAGCTTTGGCGGCATTGCCCTGCATGGCGTAGGCGCGGCCCAGACCCAGATGGGCGAGCGCGCCGATGGGACAATTTTCAATTAAGCCGGAATTGTCGAGGAGCATCTGGAAATCGCTGCCCGCCTCAACTGGCTGATGCAATGCGAGGTGAGCTTCACCGCGGAGATAAACGGGTACCATGTAAGGCGCTACCCAGTCCAAGGGAATGACGCGTTCGTGGGAGGTCATCGGGTAGAGATCCTCAACGGCTTCTTGTGTATTACCGCGACGTGCCGCGAGCAGGCCACGAACAGCTGGCAGATACGTGAATTGAACAACGGAGGCTTCGGGGAAGCGCCTGTTGAGGTCATCGGCAAGCTTCTGCGCTTGCGCCGTGTCGCCCGAAAGAGCGGCCACCATGTCCGCCTCGCCGACAATGTCAAAGTTTGGATTTGTTGAGAGGTCGCCAGCATTTCGCAGGTCGTCTTTCGCGGGCGTGAAATTGCCTTCCAGGGCCTCGACGAGAGCGAAAGCTCCTTCCATGCTTGGAATGAATCCTTGCTCGCCGCGCTGCGCAGCCAATGCAATTGCGCTCCGGGCAAGCTCATGGGCACGAGAAAGATGGCCGGAATAAGACTCTGTATAAAAGGCCATTACCTGCGCGTCATAAGGGCTTTGCCAAGGGATCTGTAACTGCCGTGCCATAGCTGCTGGGTCGTTTTCGAGGAACGCAATGACGTAGAGCGTCTCGGCAAAGTTCGAGGGATCGATGTGTTTCGCTTCCGCGTCCCGCACTGTCACACGAGCTTCGCTGAGGCGTCCGAGTTCGACATAGTCGGCCGCCACCTGATCGTAGGCCAAAGGAGTGGGTTCGAGCCGGAGAATTTCGCGAGACCCGGCGAGGGCATCGCCGGTTCGCCCCGACTTGTCATAAGCATGGTGGAGCGCGTTTAAAGCTGAGAGGTCCCGCGGAAAAAGCTGAGCCCACTGCTTCGCTACAGCCGTGCCCTTTTCCAAATTGCCCAACACGAAAACGTCGTAGTAGGTCTCGATGGAGAACTTCTCGCGGTCGCCGGCGCGGTCACGAAGCTCGTAGCCCTTGCGCGCGTTCTCAATGGAAAGGCGTTCGTCGCCAAGGGTACTGTAGGCTACGGCAAGCGCTGAATAGGCGACGGCGAAGTTGGGATCGAGGGTCACAGCACGCTGAAGGGAGGAAATAGCGGACTCACTATCGCCGTTCAAAATCGCCTGATTCGCGAAGCTCCACGCTTGCAGCGCCGGAAGCGACGGCGTGGTGACTTTGTCGAGTGGGGCGTCGTACGCCTGGAGCGAAGCAGCCGATTCGCCGAGCTTCGAGCGAAGCTTGGAGGCCGCGACGCTCAAGGCAGAAAGAACCTTTTCCTTGCCGTCGGCAGTAACCTGTTCCTGCGCCAAGGATCCGCCCGTGTGGCAGTTCACAGCGTCGAGGCCGAGGACGTATTGGTTGCCGAGAGCGGCAATCGAGCCTTCGACCGCTGTCGTTGCGTTCGCTCGCAAGCAAACTTCGCCGGCCACATCCGGCGTGAGCCGGGTGTTTGCAGGTTTCTCCATCAAGCGCAGCGTTTCGGCAATCTGATCCTCGGACACAATGCTGAGAAACGGCGTCTGTTGAAGCTGAGCAGCGAGGCCTTGGCGCAACGCGCCATCGAACACGGGATCCCCCGTTGTGTTGGTAAAGTCGGCGATGACTATGGAGTCCTTCTCGGTCAGTTTCGGTGCATGGTGAAGAAAGAAGTAACTACTGGCTCCGATACCCGCTATGACAAGCAGGCTCCCAACAAGAAGGAGTGCCCCAGTGAGTCGAGATTCTCGGCGTCCCCCTACCGCCACCGCGACCGCCGATGAGTCCGAGTCACGGCCCAAGCGGCGCAAATCTGTGCGAAGGTCGGCGGCGGACTGGTAGCGGAGCTTGCGGTTTTTCTCGAGGGCCTTGGTGATGATTTCTTCGAGCTTGGGCGGAGTGTCGGGATTCAACCGAAGCGGCGGAGCAGGGGCTCGTTCCAAAATGGCGTTGGTAACGAGGCCAGCCGTATCTCCGCGGAAAGGCTGAACACGGGTCGCCATTTCGTAGAGCACTATGCCAAAGGAAAACAGATCCGTGCGCGCATCGAGTTCCTCTCCGCGCACCTGCTCGGGAGACATATAGGCGATTGTGCCTACTGCTGCGCCCTGTCGCGTCAGTTGTTCCGAGTCGCTCGCTGTGGGCATGGCCGAGAGATTTGTGGCGCCGCCGGCGGGCAGGAGTTTTGCCAAGCCAAAATCGAGGATTTTTGCGTGGCCAAGTTCGGTAATAAAAATATTGGCGGGCTTAATATCGCGGTGAATGATGCCCTTCTTATGGGCGGCCTCCAATGCGCCGGCGATTTCCGTTGCCCATTCCAATAATTCCTCGAGAGGAAGCGGCCGACCGGCAATGTGCTGCTTCAGCGTTTTGCCTTCGAGGTATTCCATGGCGATGAAGGTTTTTCCGTCGGCCTCTCCGATGTCGTAAATCGTGCAGATATTGGGGTGACTCAGGGCGGAGGCGGCCTGCGCCTCGCGGCGGAAGCGGAGGAGTGCGTGGGAATCTTTGGCCGCATCGTCCGGAAGGAATTTCAGAGCGACGAGACGATGCAGGCGAGTGTCCTCAGCCTTGTAAACGACACCCATGCCACCATCGCCCAGCTTTTCGACGACGCGATAATGGGAGATGATTTGGCCAATCATAGGCCAAGGCAATCCTGACGACGGATGTTAGGCCTCGGACAAATCCAAAGTCAATGTTTTACGCTTTATCCTGTTATCTTGCGGGCGAAGAGATCGAGCACCGTGCTTTGGCGGGAAAGTACGGCGTTTGCGACGAGGATTTCAGTTTCTAACGCTTCGATTCCGAATCGCTCGTTGATTTTTTCCTTCGCCCCCGCGTTGCGGTCTTGCGTTTTGTTTTGTAGGACGAGCCCCATCGGATCCCGGGATGCGTCGCATCGTTTGTGCCGGTTTGGAC
>JASHRN010000022.1 GCA_030037335.1 Candidatus Acidiferrales bacterium
TTTCGCGAACTTCTGTGGATTTTCGCCTTTTCGGGTGCCCCCATCTCCGTTTCTTGGAGTCCGGTGGACTCCGTCCGGAGTCCCGCCACCGGACCTTCGCGCCCCTTGCGAAGGGTGGGGTCTTTGTCTTTTTGGAGTGCGGCGGTCCGCTTCGTGGATTCCGGCGAAGCCGGAACTCGACGCCGCTTTGCCTTCGCAACAGGATTGACACAAGCCCCGTAGCGCCTCAGAATATCGATGGATTGGGTGTTGGAGTTCGCCTTAAACAGCCCATTCGGGCAAATAACTCCTACTGGGGATTACCCTGAGTAGGGTTATTGCTTGCTTCTCGTTGTGCCCACCAGGTTTCAAGTCCCCACATTGTGAATTGTTCGTTAGCTTACAAGACAAGGCTTACGGATGAGCTTTGAAAGCATCCTCTTTCGTCGTTCAAGCAAGAGCTTCGAGACAATTGAGGCTCACGAACTGCCTGATTTCTTCCATGACCTGAATCTCGATCAGATCGTCCTAGCTATCGCGGCGCTATCGAAGGATTACGATGTTGCACCTTTCTACCAGGTGCGCGCCAGTGATTTCGAGACAGTTGCATATCGCCAGGAAGTCATGCGAGAGCTCGAAGACAAGCTCCTGATACGAGCAATCAAGGACTTTTCCGAGACGATGCGCAAGGTACGCGAGCGGCTCGCACAGGCAAAGCAGGTCGAATATTACAAATACAGCAAAGAGCGCCGTTTCCTCTCCGCTGTCCAGATCTACTGCGAGGCGGTCGAGCAACTGTCCGGTCAATTGTGCGCGCTCGAAGTCAAATCGGAAGGCATGCGCCTGCTTCGCGAGTATTTGAAGAACTATACGGTGGCCTCTCCATTTCGCACCCTCCTTACTGATACGACAGAACTGATTTCCCGACTTTCGGCCATTCGTTACAGCGTGCTGATTCGGAATCGCAGTGTCACGGTACGCGACGACGACATCGAGAGCGATTACAGCGGTGTGGTGGAAATGGCATTTGAAAAATTCAGGCATGAAGCGGCCCGCTACTATCGGCTCGAAGACCTGATGTGGGAAGGCATGAACCACATCGAAGCACAAGTTCTGGATCGCGTGGCGCTCCTGCATCCAGACGTTTTCCGCTCTCTTGACGAATTCTCTGAAAGACATGCCGATTATCTCGATGCGACCATCTCGCGTTTCGACAAGGAAGTGCAGTTCTACGTCTCGTATCTCACGTTTATCGAACAGTTCCGGCGAATCGGATTGAGCTTCTGTTTTCCGCAAATCTTGGAAACATCAAAGGAGATCGCTGGCAGCAATGCCTTCGATCTTGCATTAGCCAATAACCTCATTAAACAAAAGATCGACGTCGTCCCAAACGACTTCTTTCTGAGTGGGCCGGAGCGCATTTTCGTGGTTTCCGGGCCGAATCAGGGCGGCAAGACGACCTTCGCTCGCATGGTCGGCCAATTGCACTACCTTGCCTCTCTCGGTTGTCCGGTTCCAGGCACGGAAGCGCGACTTTTGCTTTTCGATGAGCTTTTCACGCATTTCGAGCGGCAGGAAAAAATTACGAGTTTGCGCGGCAAGTTGCAGGACGACCTCTTTCGTATCCGTAGCATTCTCGACAAAGCGACGTCCAATAGCCTAATCATCATGAACGAGATGTTTTCCTCGACCAGCATCAAGGACGCCCTTTTCTTGAGCAAAGAGATCATGGCAAGGATTTCCAATCTCGACTTGCTTTGTGTGTGGGTCACTTTCCTGGATGAACTGGCCTCCTTCAATGAAAAAACGGTCAGCGTGGTGAGCACCGTAAATCCAGAAAATCCCGCCATTCGCACGTTCCGATTGGAGCGAAGGCCCGCAGACGGGCTCGCCTATGCGATGGCGGTCGCCCAGAAATATCGCGTCACCTATGAATCCTTGAAGGAGCGAATCAAGTCGTGAGACCCCATTTGATGTATCGCGACCGCGACTTCGATATCGGCGAATTCCCGCGAACGGTTCCATATCGCGACCGGCATATTCCCTGGCAGCAGCTCCTGTCGGCGCATGAACGCGACCTCGCGCAGGATTTGGAGTTGCCCACCCTATTGCAAGCTATGGGCGGTGACGATGAATTCCTTTTCGAAGTGGCGCGACAAGCGATCTTGAGCGGACTGTCGAACGGAACAGAGACGATCCTCTATCGCCAAGAAACTTTGCGGGATTGCCTCACCAATTCCGCAGCAGTTAGACAACTCTATAGCATTACTGTGACCGCTATCGAAAGGAGCAAACAGCGCTTATGGAATATGTCCAGCCATTACACATCCTCGCTGCTACACGGCGCGATAGGATTACTAGAGGCATTGTCGGAGGTCCTCAGACAGCTGCGAATTGTTTCCGAATCGCAGGTAGATCGCTTCAAATCCGAAGCCTTTAAGAATCTGTTTGCAATGCTCATTGCGGAATTGAACGACGATTATTTGGGTGTCATTCAGAATCACTTGAAAGAATTGCAGTTCCGCAAAGGCGTCCTGCTTGGAGCGCAGCTTGGTGAGTGGAATGAAAGCATGAATTTGACCCTCCGCAACACGCCCGCCAGGAAGCGGAACATCCTGCGATTTCTTGTGAAAACGCCTCGTACTTACACATTCCAGATTGCGCAGGAGGATGTCGCCGGATCGCGGATACTTTCAAACATGGAGCATCGTGGCATGAGCCGCGTCGCGATTGCTCTAGCTCAGTCCGCCGATCACGTCCTCAGCTTTTTCAGGATCCTCCGTGCGGAATTGGGTTTTTATATCTGCTGTTTGAACCTGCATGATCGCCTTACGGTTCTGGGAGAACCACTGTGCTTTCCGACGCCGGAGCCATCAAGCTCAAGGCGGTTCAGCTTCAGCGGCCTGTATGACGTATGTCTCGCCCTTCAAATGAAGCGCAAAGTCGTAGGGAACGCATGCAATCTCGATGGCAAGAGCCTCGTAGCAATAACTGGAGCCAATCAAGGCGGAAAGTCGAGTTTCTTGCGCGGCATTGGTCTAGCGCAGCTAATGATGCAATCTGGAATGTTGGTCGGCGCAGAAGATTTTCGTGCGGAGATATGCCCGGCGTTGTTCACGCATTATAAACGGGAAGAAGATGCCTCGATGAAGAGCGGTAAGTTCGATGAAGAACTCGACCGAATGAGCGAAATCGCCGATGAGATTGTGCCGAACTCAACGCTTCTCCTCAACGAATCATTCGCCGCGACAAATGAGAGAGAAGGTTCGGAAATCGCGCAGCAGATCGTGTCGGCGCTTGTTGAGAAACGGATCAAGATCTTTTACGTGACGCATCTCTACGGATTTGCGCGACAGGCGTTCGAGCAAAATTCAGGTGATGCCATGTTCTTGCGCGCCGAGCGCCAGCCGGACGGCGTCAGAACATTCAAAATACTCGAAGGCGAGCCCCTCGAAACCAGCTATGGGGCTGACCTTTATCGCGAGATTTTCTTGGTCCTAGTGCAGAAGGTTCAAAGAGCGTAGTTAATGGTTTGTTTGCGGATCATCATTTGGAGCCTCAGGTTCGACATGTCATTTTTACCGGGGGGAGCGGAGCGATAACGTCCTTTGCCTTGGTTCAGACCGCGCGGGCGCTGCCATATTTGGCGGCATAGCGCTTCAGCGCAGCGTCAATGACCGGGTACGCATCCTCCGCTGGGCAAATATCCTCGACATCGACTACCTTCCTTTCCAACTGTTTGTAATCCTGAAAAAAACGCCTCAGCATCAGGAGGTAATGTGCGGGAATCTCGGAAGCTTCGTGATACCCGTTGAATTCCGGGTCGCCCGTCGCAACGGCAATGATTTTGTGATCGAGGACTCCGGCATCCGTCATAATCATCATCCCAATCGCACGCGCATTTATCACCACCAGAGGAAGAACTGACTCTTGGCAGAGCACGAGCACGTCCAGGGGATCACCGTCTTCCGCAAGCGTGCGGGGTATGAAGCCGTAATTCGCCGGGTAGTACACAGCGGAATACAGAACACGGTCCAGCTTGATTAAGCCGGTCTCCTTTTCGAGTTCGTATTTCACGTTTGAACCGAGCGGAATTTCAACCACCGCATCAAATTGCTGCGGCACCTTTTTGCCTGGACTAATGTCGTGCCACGGATGAACCAATTTCAATCCCTACAGATAGATGCGCGGGCTAGCTTTTACGCGGCATTTTCAATCGCGCAACTTGAGGACTTCATTCTCCACAATTCCGAGGCGTCCAAGGGCAGCTTGCACAGCGGCGGCGCCAGAAGCTTGGGCACCTTTGGCTCGTGCAAGTGCTCGCTCCGCGACTGCAATCGTTTCACGCAGGAGAGTTTTGATATTCGATTCCAGTTTCCTGCGGCTCTCGCGGACGCGCTCATCCACATCGCTTTGCACCCGAGCGCTGTTGACCTCGAGAAGATAATCCAGGAACTCACGCGCATCGTTCACGATAGCGCGCCTCAGGTGTAGGAGACCGCGCACATAGTCAGCAACCAGCAACAAGGGTGATGCAGGTGCAGCGACACGTTCCATCACGTTAAAATAAAAGTGAGACTCCGACTGGAATCCCTGTTCTGAGCCTATCTCTTCCGGCAGGGCGCCGAAATCAGGAGCGCCTGTATTAGCCAGGCGTCGTATAAAATCGTTTCCCATCTCGACAAAACGGCGAACCGTTCGTGTGAACGCATCTTCAGCATGTTTTGCCTCACTGTCCAGCCATGGAACGAGTTCCGCACGAGCTACGTCCTGTGCCAAATGATTCAGCGTGCGGCGGTAGCGCGGGCCACTGGACGTAGGAGGTATATGAGCGAGACGTTCTCCAAAGGCGTGCTGTGTATTCTTTGCCGATGTCTTGAGAAAGACTCTTCGATGTTCCGCGAACATCTCCGATAAGCGCTGTTGCTCTGCGGTTAAAAGCGCACCAAGATCACGCATCGCCCGTTCCCCATCCGCGACCGCAGTTCGCAAATCAGCCATGCGACGCTCGGATTCCTCTACCGGCCGCAGCAATGCGTTACGCTCCTCGGCGACAATTGCGAGTAGCTGCTCAGCAGTGCGCCGCAGTCCCCGTTTTCCGGCTGCACGGACCAGGGTGTGCCCGGAGCGCTCCACGAGGCAGATGAGCGACTCGATCAGTTCAGGCCAATCTCTCGCCGGGCCGCGATTCTCCAAACGCTCCAATGCGCTAACTTGAAAGATTACGGGCAGAGGCCGCCCCAATCGCTGTTCCAGGACTTTTCGTGCAAAGGCGACCGCTTCCACGCGCTCGGACTCACTTGTTCGATCTGCCTTGTTCAAAACGAAGAGCAGCTCATGCACTTCCTGACTCACCGATTGAACCAGTTGAAGTTCGTCGCCCGAAAGCGGCGGGTCCGCCCCGACCAATACGATTGCGGCGTCAATGTGAGGGATGAACGCGCGAGTCGCCTCAGTATTTCCAGCATGAACAGATCCGAGTCCGGGCGTGTCCACCAAACACATTCCAGTTTTCAGCAGCGCGTTTGGCGCAAATATCTCCAGCCCCGAAACTCGTTTTTCATTTCCGGGATTCTTCTCCTCGGAAACATACTCTGCAGTTGCGTTGACAGGAATATCTGTCCAATCCGCGCTTTCGAAGCGAACGCGAGCTGCGAGGGATTCACCAAAGCGGATGATGGTAGGCACGGTAGTGACTGGAACAACGCCCATTGGAAGCACTGACGAGCCGACCAGTGCGTTCAGCAGAGTTGATTTGCCGCGCTTGAACTGCCCAACGCAGGCAAGATAGAACCTTCCTTCGTATACTCGCTCCGCTATGGATCGCGCGGTCGCGGCGAGTTGGTCCGCGCCAAAGTCACTCGCAATTTCCGCAATCCTGAGAAGGCCGTCCTCACCGATCACGGCTTGCGATTTGTTCTGATGAGAATCGGGCAGGTTCATTGCTAAAAATTCATCGGGTGGGCGAAACGATTCGCGCCCAATTTCATGACGTAATCCACATGCACGAGTTTCGTTTTAATCTGCTCGCCGTAGTGGTACCGCGGATCAGCGGCCAATTCACACATCCCCACTATGGCTCCAGGCAGTCGTTCGCTCATTTGCAGAATCTCTTCGCGAAAACCATCCAGGTCCATAGTGTCGAGACCAAATCTGCGAATGCAGGTTTCAAGCAACTCCCGCGCAGCCCCTTCTGTCACCGGCCCCAAATGGATTCGATATTCATCCGTCCAGTAGAGGCTCCAGGCATAACCGATTTCGCGCTGAGTAAATCCTTCTCCCGTGAGATACACCGGTGTTTTGCAGCGGAACATGAACTCCTTCATCGTCCGCACCAACCTCGGCCCCGCCGGAGGAACATGGTCGAGGAAGAAACGGTATTTGCCCAGTTCGGCCGCCGTGAATAGTATGCCGCGCAACCGCATTGTGGACTGCCGGTTGAGCCAAGATCGGAGCGAACCTCCCCGCGCTCCATCTGCATGGACTTTCTTTTGAACCAAAATATCCCCCGCCTCATACAACCTGCCAACAATATGCTGCACGAGCTCCCGTCCCGTTGCCGCCCCGCTCCAGCAGATACATGATTGGCTTTCTTGCTTCGGAAGTTCTTCCACTGCTGTTTTGACCAGGGATGTTTTCCCAGCGCCTGTCGGACCCCAGATCAACCGGCTCTCGCGCCGATGGATGGCATTTTTCAGTCGGCTGAGTTCGGAATCCCGGCCAATCAGCGAACTGACTGAAATAGCCACTGGCATCGCTGCCTCCTGCCGAACGAGATCGGCTACCGTCCCACTAAACCTTTCACACTAAACCGAGCGGACTCCCTGCTGATGCACATACTTGATAACTTCGACTTCCGACATCGCGATCAATCCTTCGTCAACCATTCGATCCAGAATCGGAAGCAGTTTTTGAATCTTTTCTTCGGAATCGATTACGCTGACCATCACGGGCGCGTCATGCGAGAACGACAGATGATGCGAGCGCCGAATCAGCGTGCTGGCGCCGTATCCCTCGATGCCCCGCAGGACCGTCGCACCCGCAATATCTAGTTCCTTGCACTTTTCGATGATCGCGCGATACAGGGGTCGGTTCTCGAATTTGTCGTTTTCTCCAAAATGGATTCGCAGCATTCGTGCTCTTCCTTCGAGCTTCATTGCCGGGCCTCCTTGCGTCTCTCCTCGGCCTCGAAGTTATGGGTGTACTTGATTATGTCCACGTCGGAAAGCACGACCAGCCCTTGCTGCACCATGTCATCCAAGATTGGAAAGAAAGCGCGTAGTTTTTCTTCTGTCTCCACCACCGAGAGCAAAATCGGGCGGTCATGGGATACTTCCCATGTGCCATTTGCTGTGAGACGCCGATTCGCACCATAACCCAGCAGGCACTGATAAACGGTGACTCCCGCGATGTCGTTGGCTCGCATACTTTCAACGAGGGCTTTATGCAGTGGCTTAGCACGCCATTTGTCCTTTTCGCCGACGTAGATGCGCATCAATTTGGCTTTTCCTTGGCGCTTCAGCGCAGGCACTGCCGGTTGTGGGCTGCCTTTTGGGGAGACTGACGATGGCTTTTCTACCGTCGTGTCCTGAATCTCAATGAGACCAGTGCCAACCATGTCGTGAAGCTTGGGAAGAAGCTCCTGCACCTTTTCTGGCGATTCAATGAACTCGACCTTTATGGGTAGATTCTCCGTCAGCCGCACGATGCGAGTTGTATGGAGATGATGGTCCGCGCCGAACCCCGCGATGCCGCGAACCACGTTCGCCCCAGAAACGCCGCGATAGAACAGGTAATCCAGAATCGCCGAATAGACCGAGTGACCGTGATACTGATGATCCTCGCCAACGTAAATGCTTACTTTTTTTGCAGGTCCCGATTTGAGCATGGGGCCTCCTCATGAGATATGCCGCGCTGGGAAAAAAGGAATTCTGCTGCGTGCCCGAGAACACCGCCACCGACGTGGTGGCCTGCTTCTGCGATCTTCGCGAAGGCGGCCAGATATGCATCCAACTCGCGATACCTCCTCGCAACAATGCGTGCAAGAACGTTTTGCGACGAGGCTGGCAAACGCGCCGAAAGCTCGATGCCGTGCGCGAGGCAGACCGTTCCGTGCTCCTCCATAAGTTCAGCGACTGTTGAATTGCTGAATTGATCCGCAAGCTCCGTGAGGACTGCTTTCTCCTCCTCGCAAACTTCTCGGCAAAACTCGCATGGAACCGGCGCAACCGTTTTGGCCTCCTTCCAGAGCTGTAGCAGATTGCGAAAAACCTCTGCCGCGATATCGGCACGCGCTGCTCTGGCGAGAAGCCAACCGTGGTAGTTGCAGAAGTACGCTGCGTCACGAGCTCCCGCACTTTCAAGCAAGGAAGACTCAAAATCCTTCAGCGCATTACACACGGGGCACCTGTTTTTTTCAACGGCATGTGCTATCCCGGCATAGGATATGGCTCTAACGGCTTTCATGGCACCACTCTGCCCGTAATAACGCCAAGCCAAACAGACATGAAACCAACCGCAACGCTTAGCACGAGGTATAAGCCGGCAACAAGAAATTCGCTTTGCTGTAAACTGCGAAACGTCTCAAATTCAAAGGTCGAAAATGTTGTGTATGCACCGATGAAACCAATCGGAATCAAATATCTCCAGTTTGCGCTCCAGTGGGTCCGTTCCGCCAGGAGCGTAATGATGAAGCCAATAAAGAAAGAACCTGAACAATTAATGATGAATGTCCCGTAGGGGAAGCCCGTTCCCAGCCGATCACTGATGTATCCTCCTAGCCAAAACCTTGCAATAGCTCCTAAGAACCCTCCGATTCCCACCATTACATACTTGACCATGTGTTCTGTTTGGGATTCTCCTTTTGCTGAGCGTCCTATCTCGCTCTATTGAGAAACAGTAGTTCTTCATCTGTATCTCAAGCGAAAGCGACTGCACCTTCTCCAAGCAACTTCAAGTCCTCGACAACTCCCTCGACCTCGCCCGCTCCTGAGTTCCCGGTTGCAAGATTTCGTTCCACGTGTGCTCGGTAACTGTCCGCGTAGGCGTCAAAAGCACGCTTCAGTTGATTCAAAACGGATATCACCCAGCTTCGGAGCAGTCCTCCATAGGTGGCAAGGCTCTGATCAAGTGCCGGGCCGATTTTCTCAGTCAAGTGTTGCGCCATCCGTTTCGACGCAAACCGCACGCCGAAGAGAGAATCAACCTTTGATCGCGGTACTTCGATATCTTGAGGCAAGTCAAAAATCGGCTCCGCGCGAACGAGCGCTTCAAACTCGTTCTCCGCAGGCATATTCGACTGACCTAATTCGCCCGCGACCGCTCTGAGTTCGGTCCCACAAGAGACAGCAAGTTCGTGAAGTCGCTTATGAAATGAGCTTGTGAGATCGTGAACAGTATTCACGACCATGCCGCGCACTGTCGTATCACCAGAGCCGGGTTTCTCGGCACTGCCCGAGGTCATTTGGTCGGCCACCTGGTCAAGAATCTGCCGCCCGGCATAGGGCAGGACATCCAGTTCGCGATCCACAATCATCCGTAATTCCTCGATTTTGCCCGTGGCTTGCCGGAGCCTTGCCTCCACGCCTCGAAGCTGTTTCTCATCGTGCGCTGATTCGTCATGCTCCCGTTGCACACTCACCTTCAGGGCTGCAATGACGGATTCCCGCAACGCACCAATCTTCCGCCGCAGTGACGCTGCTTTCAATTCTTGCGCTCGCGCGTACAACGGCAGAATTTCAGTTTGAAACCACTGATCCAGCATGGCACGATGACTGGCCATCGCACTCACCGGATGAACGGGCAAATCCACGCCGCACTCGGCGGAAATATGCTCTTTCACATAGGCAATCATCCGTTCACGATCTGACGGTGCGAGCAAGTCGGCCTTGCTCAAAAGCGCATGCACCGGAACGGCGGCCTCCTGCAACAGCTCAATCGTTCGCAAGTCCTCCGGCGCAAGCGTCGTACCGCCGTCAATCAACACAACGCCCAAATCGCACCGGGGCA